>DATEMG010000179.1:0-3335 GCA_035275805.1 Blastocatellia bacterium | reverse complement strand
AGCGCGGGCTGCATCAACATATCGATCTCTTCTCTGCTGACCATGATTTCCTCCGGCAGCCCGGTCCTCAGGTTTCGCCCACGCACGGCCAGCGATCGCCTGTCGCGCGCCCCGCCCGCCTCCCCCATCCCGATCTTGACTTCTTCGGCGGTGTCTTCGCTCACTTCCAGCGTCTTCTCCAGTTGCAGGTAATGCGCGATGGCGCGATCTATCTCGTTCCCGCCGAAGCGTCGTGTGGAGGCGTAGAGGATGCCGCCGCCGCTGATGACGGCGATGTCCGTCGTTGCCGCGCCAATATCGACGACCATGCAGGCGCGCGCCGCGCGCAGGTCTAGACCCGCGCCCATAGCCGCGGCGTAAGGACCTTCGACGAGCGTCACATTTCCCGCCCCGGCCTGCCTGGCGGTGTCTTCATAGGCCCTCTGTTCCAGCGGCGTGGCGTCGGTCGGGGCGCAGATTAGCAGCGACGGGCCGACCAGACTATGGCGGCCGCGGGCGGCTCTGATGAATTGAGAGAGCATCTTGCTGGCGGCGTCGCAATCCGCGATTACCCCGTCCCTGATGGGACGCGCGATGCGGATCTCGCGCGGCTGGCGGCGCGCCAGTCTTTTCGCTTCCCGCCCTACCGCCGCGACCTTGCCGCTATTGATGTCGAAGGCGATCACTGACGGCTCATTGACCACCAGGCCTCTCCCCGGCATATAGACGCGAGTATTGGCGGCCCCGAGATCGATCGCCAGGTCTTCATTCAGAGTCAGGTTAAGCTCTTGAAATAACGATCTGCAGAGGCGCTCAAACTTTCCTTTCCAATCACGGTTATTCATAGACCGCGCTCCATAGGTCCTATTACGTTTGGCGGCCACTAACTATCGGGCCGCCTTTGGGACCGAAGATACAATCTTCTCATCGCCTGTTTGCCCTCTCCTTTGTCTTTGGGAATCGCAATCTACGTGCCGCCTCATTAGCGTCACGCGCCCGGAGGAAGATTGAGGATTGAGGATTGAGGATTGAGGGTTGAGGGTTGTATAGATCGAGAATCGTCTCACTTGCGGCGTTGCAATCCACTATTATCCTCAATCATCGGAGTAGAGTTTTTTGAGGGTCAAGTCTATCAAATTCATCATGCGCGCCCATGTCTCGTCACAGCGCTCAAGATCAACGCTGTCCGGGAGAGGATGGATGTTGTGATGAAACCGGCGTTTCGCTTCGTCGAGGCCATGCCTGCTGGTGAAGACCACGTCGGCGAGCCTGAGCAATTCGGCTTCGCGCCGTTTCGCGGGGTCTAAGGCCGACAGTTCATCCATACAATCATAGACCACAAGTAGCGGATCGAGACGCCAGGTGAAGGCCAACGCCGTCGGCGTGTAGTACCAGAGTATGTAGTCACAGACCTCGTATTCCAGGAAGAGTTCATCGAGCAGGAGCGATTGTTCTGTCGCGGGCGCTTCGGCGTCATCCGATCCCTCGCACAGATGCGGCGTCACGACGAACACTCCGCAATCGCTCCGTCTGATGTCCAGCCCCGGAATCGTCGCGCCGAAGACGGGCTCCTCCACGAAGAAAACGCGCCGTTCGCGGGCCGACCGGCTCATCAGGCGTTGCGCTCTCTGACCCACGAAATCCCATTGCAGGAGCGACAGGCAAACTATTTCCGGAGGATCATCGACCGCCCCTCCTAATAAAGGGGCGTAGCTCATTTCAGCGCCGTCGCCTGTGACTATGGCGTTCTTCATATTTAGATTTGAGCAATGAATATGCCAGTGTTTTTCAGCGACGCTTGCAACCGCGGGCTCGCCGCCGCGGCTGCGTCGTTATATGTAATTATTCAAGAAGCGTTCATGACCGAAGATTTAATGTGGCGAACGTATGATAGGTGAACGTTCTGAAGCGATATGGGGTGAATGAGGGCCGTGCGAGTTAATCAGGGCAAGGGCTATTTTGAACTGGCTCGACAGTTGCAAACTTCCAGATCAGCCTGAATCTTATTTGTGAGAGGAATGTAGGAATTATGGCCCCGAATAATCTACTCGACCGATTAGTCACATTTGAACCCACACCCTTCCCCGTCATCAGCGTTTATCTGAACACACAGGCCGATCAGAACGGGCGCGACAATTTCGACGCGTTCGTGCGTCGCGAATTAAAGGCGCGGGCGAAGAGGTGGACTATGCGAACGCCCGAACGCGAGAGTTTCGACCGCGACGCTGAGCGGATCAACGAATATTTGCGCGACGAGTTGCGGCCTTCTTCGAACGGGGCGGCGATCTTCGCCTGCTCGGCGGAGCGCGATTTCTTTGAAGCCGTTCAGTTCGACGCGCCGATCGAGGAAAATCACCTCTACACCTCTTATCAACCGAGCGTCTATTCGCTGGCGCGCTTCATCGACCACTATCCGCCTTACATCGCGCTCGTCGCCGACACCAGCGTCGCGCATTTGTACGTGTTCGGCGCCGGTGAGGAAATTGAACAGCGCGACGTCGTCAGCCCCAACGTCCACCGGACGATGATCGGCGGCTGGTCGCAGGCCCGTTTTCAGAGGCATATAGACAACATCCGCATGCGTCACGCGAAAGACGTGGTCGAGGAACTCGACCGCATAACGCGAGACGAGCGCATCGAGCGGATCGTGCTCGCGGGAGACGAGGTAATTATTCCGATGTTGCGCGAACAACTCCCGCAGCGCCTGGAGGAGATGGTGATCTCGACGCTGCGTTTGGACGTCGCCACGCCCGAACACGAAGTGATGAAGGCCAGCTTCGAGGCGGTGCGCGCCCACGACGCCTGGAAAGACGCCGAGAAGGTCGAGAAATTGTTTGATAAATACCTGGGTGGCGGCTTCGCCGTGACCGGCGCGCGCGACACGCTGGTCGCGCTGACGCTGGGCCAGGTCGAAGAGATGTTCATCAGCGCGTCGGAACAAGACGTGCGCGACGATCTTACGGGGAAGGACGCGGAACTTATTCCAGGCCTTCCCGAAGACGCCGAAGGGAATGGCTGGGCGCGCAGCGCGGCGATCGCGGATGAGTTGGTGGCGCGCGCCCGCCAGACCGACGCCGGCGTGACATTCATCGAAGACGCCGCAAGATTGGCCGCGTGCGGCGGAGCGGGCGCCAAGCTCCGGTTCCGCTTTTGATACGCGTAGTCCCGCCTTTAGGCGGAAGCATTTGGCATTGCGGACTGGATCTGCGATCGGCGCTTCCGTCTAAAGGGGGGACTACGAACAATTTCCCGGGGAGTTCAGCATGTCCCACGCCCTGAAAGAATTTAATTGCGCCAGGTAGTAACGACTTATGGTCTTTGAGAAATAAATGCAACGAGTGTGGCGCGAGTTGTTT
>DATEMG010000178.1:0-4969 GCA_035275805.1 Blastocatellia bacterium | reverse complement strand
CTCCCTACTCCCCACTCCCTTTTTCTGGAGTTTCTATGACCTTTTTACTGATCCTTTGGCTACTTCAGTCGAACAAGGTAGCGCTCGAGAACGAGTACGTGCGTGTGACGCAAGACGCGGCGCCGTGCGCTTCGGCCACTGCGCCGGGCTGTGGGGACCGCGTGATCGTTGCGCTCGGCGAGATCGAGCTTCGGTCCGGCCCCTCAAGCCGGAAGGTGACCCGGAAGATGACACGAGGAGATATCGCGGTCTTCAAGCCCGGCGAGTCTTATGAGACGCCGACGGGGGGCGCTTTCTTCGAAGTGGCCTTCAAGGCTAACCATCCGCCGGTGGAATCGCCCCGTGAGATCATTCCGCCCGAAAAGAACGCCATGCGCTACGAAGGCGGTCGGTTCTTTATTTTCGAAGAGAGACTGGACCCCGGCGACACGCGTCCGAGGCATAGCCACAGCCAGCGCGTTGTGGTGCAGTTGAATCGGACCCGACTCCAGCAATTGCCCGATGGGGAGCCTGAGGTTGTCAGAGATATAGTTCCCGACCGCGCCGCTTTCAATCCACCAGTGATCCACACGGTGAAAAATGTCGGCGACGCGCCGCTGCGGGGCATTGTGATTGAGTTTAAGCCGGAACAACGGAAGCCGCTCTCTAAATAAGACTATGCGGGGCAGAAACGAAATATACGGCAAAATGCGCCGTGGACTGCGCGGTCTGCGAAGGCTTTCTTCACTGGTCATCGTTTGCGGCCTGCTCCTCTCAGGTTGCCGGCGCGCAGCGGGCGATGAATCCGCCGACATGTTGCTGACGGGCGGCAAGGTTTACACCTTCATGTGGGACGATCCCGCGGCCGACGGCGCGCCGGCGAAGAGCGCGCCTTATTCGTCGGCTGGTTGGAGGCCTGACGCCGAAGCGATCGCCGTGCGCGGATCGCGGATCGTCTTTGTCGGGAGTTCGCGCGACGCCGAAAAATATCGCGGGCCGCGGACTCGCGTGATTGATTTGCAGGGCGCGACGGTGATTCCTGGTCTGGTTGATTCTCATACGCACGTCGTCGGGCTTGGCGAAAAACAGAGTCGGGTTGATCTCATCGATGTTCAAACCGAAGAGGCGGCGGTGGAGCGCGTCGTCGCATTCGCATCTAAAGTCCCAAAAGGCGAATGGATCGTCGGGCGGGGCTGGGACGAGGGCGCGTGGGCCAACCGTTATCCAACGATGAAGCTGTTGAGCGAACGTGTGCCCGACCATCCGGTCCTGTTGGTCGGCCTGCATAGTTTCGCCGTGTGGGGCAACAAATCGGCCTTCGACCGCGCGACGACGCTGCTTACGTCTGCGGTCCCGGCGCCGACCGACGACCAGTTGAAAGCCCATGTTCTCGCCGGCTTGAACGCGATGGCCCGTGACGGTTACGTCGCGGTTCACGAGGCGGGCGCGGATTTGCGCCTGATGCGCGCATTTGAATCGCTGGCCGCCGAAGGCAAGTTGCCGGTTCGGGTTTACGCGATGCTTTCGGCGCGCGACGCCGAACTGTGCCGCGCGTGGCTGGCCAAGGGGCCGAAGACCGATACCACGGACAAACTCACCGTCAGATCGGTCAAGGCTTTTTACGACGGCGCGCTCGGTTCGCGCGGGGCGTTGCTGTTCACCGATTATTCGGACAAACCGGGGCATCGCGGCGTGAGCGCCGAAGGGGCCGGCTTCGACCAAAAACTCGTGGCTGATATGATGAAAAGCGGGTTCCAGGTCGCCATTCATGCCATCGGTGACGCGGGCAATCGCGGAACACTCGATTTCATCGAGCAGGCGAACGGCGGAAAAGAAAACGCTCGCTTTAACATCCGTGATCGCGTAGAGCACGCGCAGGTCATTCACCCCGACGATTTCCAACGCTTTGCGAAATTGGGCGTGATAGCCTCAATGCAGCCGCCGCATTGCGCGGAGGATAAATCCTGGGCTGAAGATCGTCTGGGTCCGGAACGCGTCAAAGGCGCTTACGCCTGGCGCGCGCTGCGGCGCAACGGAACGCGATTGATCTTCAATTCCGATCTGGTCGGATCGGATCACAACATTTTTTATGGCCTGCATGCGGCTATCACTCGGCGCGACAAGCAACTGCAACCGCCGAACGGCTGGTATCCCGAACAGAGGGTGAGGCCGGAAGAGGCCGTACGAGCTTACTCGACCTGGGCGGCTTACGCGGCGTTTTGGGAGAAGGAGAGCGGCGTGATTGCCCCGGGCCGCTGGGCCGACATCACTGTGATGGATATTGATCCGCTCAATGTCGGCGAAAGCGATCCAGCAAGGCTGTTGCAAGGCAAAATTCGAATGACGATGGTCGCCGGGCAGATCGTACACTCTTCCGGCGACGAAACACGTTGATAAAACAGTTTTCGTGTGGATGAATAGCCACAGAGAACACAGAGAACACAGAGAAAACGATATCTCCTCTGTGCTCTCTGTGCGCTCTGTGGCTAACAATCTTCGTACATATGCGCATGCTTTATTTATTTTTGGAAGGAATAATACAAAGGAATGTACGTTACTCATCTCGAATGTTCTAAAACCGGCAAAAAATACGAACCCAACAAACTCTACAACCTGTCTGAAGCGGGCAAGCCGCTGCTCGTTAGATACGACCTGAAAATGGCCGCTCGGACTCTGACTAAAGAGAGCCTGAAAAAACGCGTCTCGTCGCTCTGGAGGTATCGCGAAGTATTGCCTGTGGTAAATGATGAAAACATCGTCACGCTGGGCGAAGGTTGGACGCCGTTGATTCATGGCAAACGTCTGGGCGGGCAATTGGGCCTGCCGGAACTCTTCATCAAGGACGAATCGCCGAATCCTACCGGCTCGTTCAAGGCTCGTGGTCTGGGGATGGCGATTTCGATGGCCAAAGAGTTGGGCGTGAGTAAAGTCGCGATTCCGACCGCCGGCAACGCGGGCGGCGCGATGGCGGCTTATGCGGCGGCGGCCGGGATGGACGCCTACGTCTTTATGCCGCGCGACACGCCAGCCGCAAATCGCGTCGAGTGCGAGCAACTCGGCGCGCGCGTCACGTTGATTGACGGCCTGATCACCGATTGCGGCGCCGAAGTGGGCCGCCGCAAAGAAGCCGAGGGCTGGTTCGACGTTTCGACTTTGAAGGAGCCTTACCGCATCGAAGGCAAGAAGACGATGGGATACGAACTGGCCGAGCAGTTCGATTGGGAATTGCCTGACGTGATCCTCTATCCGACCGGCGGGGGAACGGGGCTCATCGGCATGTGGAAGGCGTTTGACGAGATGGAGGAGATGGGGTGGATCGGCTCGACGCGCCCGCGTATGTTCACCGTGCAGGCCGCCGGCTGCGCGCCGATCGTCCGCGCCTTCGATAACGGTTGGGACGAAGCGCCGGAGTTCGAGAACGCTCACACTGTGGCTTCGGGCCTTCGCGTGCCGCGCGCCATCGGCGATTTCATCATGCTCGACATTTTACGCAGGAGCGGCGGCGGCGCGGTTGCCGTTACCGACGAGGAGATGATCGTCGATACGCGCATTATCGGCTCGGCTGAAGGCCTGTTCTGCGCGCCCGAAGGCGCGGCGTGTTTCTCGGCGTTAAAGAAGTTGCTGGCTACAGGGCAGGTCGCGCCTTCGGATCGCATCGCGCTCTTCAACACGGGCGCGGGGGTGAAGTATCTGGAAGCCTACGCGTAAACAGCGCCGCGCGCGATTGGGCGGGTATACCCCGCCCAATCGCCCCGATCACGGACGCGGGCGGGGAATACCCGCCCCTACGCGCTGTACTGTTTACAAATACTAAAGATTGTGTGAGACTTTGCGCGCTTTACAGGGCAAAGCATTAAAGACCGATCCTTTCATACGCTTCAAGCAATCAAATCTGACGAAATTTACACATTCCAAGAGCGTCTTGGAGTCCATTCTGTAGCGCCAAAACAGTTTTATTACTAGGGGAAGTCCGTTCGGGACGACCTATAACAATCAACAATAAGAGCCAGCAGCGGCGCCAACTTTGGAGAGATGTACGCATCTGCCGGCTCGATTGGTATCAGACCATCTGAGCGAGCTGATGAAGCCGCCTGGTAGATGTGTCTGCCCATCGTCTTTTACGGCGATGCGGCCGGGCGGTTTCAGCTTTCTCTGAATCTCGGCCTACGCTACGAATTCGAGCAGGGCTTGCAGGAGCGCGATGGCAACATCACCGTCGGTTTCTCGCGCGATAAGGCGTTCCCCGTACAAGTAGCCGGCTTGAACCTCAAAGGCGGATTGCTCTACTCCGGCGTCGACGGCGCGCCGACGCATCAGAGCGACCCGTCGAAGAAGAAGTTCGCGCCCCGCGTCGGACTCGCCTACAAGTTCAGCGACAAGGTGGTGTTGCGCGGCGGTTATGGCGTCTTCTATGCGCCGAACCAGTACGCGTTCCCGAACGAGAATCGAATGGGGACGCGAGGCTTCACTGCGGTGACGACTTACGTCTCCAGCGTTGACGGCGGATTGAGGCCGTGCGCGACCTGCACGCTGACCAACCCTTTCCCGAACGGCGTGGAGCAACCGGCGGGCAGCTCTCGCGGATTGCTCACCGGCGCGGGCGGCGACATCCACTTCGTCGATCAGTTCCGCAAATCGGCTTACGTTCATCAGTACTCGGCCGATTTCCAGTACGAGTTGACGGGGGGCGCCGTCGTTTCGGCGGGCTATGTAGGCGCGCGGAGCGAGAGGCTCTCGGTAGGCGGCACGAATTCGAACACTGTTAACATCAATCAACTCGACCCGAAATTCCTGTCGCAAGGGGCGAGCTTGTTCGACCCGGTACCCAACCCGATGTTCAACAACCCGGCCTTCGGCGCGCTCTCGCAGCAGGCGAATGTGACGCGCGGCCAGTTGCTGCGCCCGTTCCCGCAGTTCAGAAACATCTTCGCGCACCAGGTGAGCGCCGGCTTCGCGCGTTACGATTCAATGGTGCTGAAGTTCGAGAAGC
>DATEMG010000177.1:0-7693 GCA_035275805.1 Blastocatellia bacterium | reverse complement strand
GCGAATTCGTTAATTTAGGCGCCGCCGCTCTTGCCGCGCCAGCGATAATCAAAACGCGCAAGCCGGCCGCAGCGGCGCCCATCGCCTTCTCCACACTAGGTTGCCCCGCGTGGGAATGGAAGACGATTTTGGACCAGGCCGCGCAACATGGCTTCGCCGCGATTGAAATGCGAGGATTGATGGGCGAGATGGATCTGCCCAAATCGCCGCAATTCACCGGCGCGAAGCTGAAAGAGAGCATGAAGGATCTGGAAGCGCTCGGGTTGAAAATTTCCGATCTCGGCGCTTCGACGAACATGCACGAGCCTGAGGCCGCGAAGCGGACGAGGCAGATGGACGAGGCGAAGCGCTTCATCGAATTGGCGCATCAACTTCGCGCGCCTTTCGTCCGCGTCTTCCCGAACCAACTGGTCAAAGGTGAAGAGCGCAAGACGACGATAGACCGGATTGTCGTGGGATTGCGCGAACTCGGCGACCACGCGAAGGGAAGTGACGTGACGATAGTCGTCGAATCGCATGGCGAATTCGTGACCTCGCCGCCGCTGCTCGAAATAATCCGGGGCGCCAATCACCCGAATGTGGCGTTCCTTTGGGACGCGCATCACACCTGCGTCGCGGGAGAAGGCCCCGCCGAGACATTCAAGCAGCTAGGCCGCTACGTCCTCCACACGCATTTGAAAGATTCGGCTCCGCCGAAAGGCGATGAGAAAGCCCGCAGATACGTGCTGACGGGGAGTGGCGAAGTCCCTGTCAAAGAGACCGTGAAAGTGTTGGCCGCCGGCGGCTACCGCGGTTATTACAGCTTCGAGTGGGAGAAGAAATGGCATCCCGAGATCGAAGAGCCGGAAATCGCGATCCCGCATTACGCGAAAGTGATGCGCCAGTATCTGGCCGAGGCCGGACTTAAAGTTTGAAGAGGAGAGGCCAATGAAAAACGACAAGATCACACGCCGCGAATTCATCGAGAAAACGACGCTGACCGTCGCATCCGCCGCCGCGCTGCCTTCGGCTCTTGAAACGGAAGTCGATGCGAAAACGAATCTGCCCCAGCGGGTGTTGGGCCGCACGGGCGTCAAGGTTCCGATCATCGCTTTTGGCTGCGGCAGCCGCTTTCTGATGTACGAGAGCGAGGACGAGGCGCTGCGCGCGCTCAACCACGTGATTGACAGCGGCGTCACCTACCTGGACACCGCGATGGATTACGGCAAGGGCATGAGCGAGACGCGCGTCGGAATGGTTATGAAGACGCGGCGCAAAGAGGTCTGGCTGGCGACGAAGGTTCCGCCGCCGGCCCGAACGCGCGACGAGGCGCTGCGTGAAGTCGAAAAGAGTCTGAAGCGGTTGCAGACCGACCGCGTTGATCTGCTCCATCTGCACAGCCTCACCACCGACGAAGACCTTCAGAAGATCGAAGCCAAAGACGGCGCGATAAAGGCGCTCTACGAACTGCGCGAACAGAAGGTCGCGCGCTTCATCGGGATGACCAGCCACACCGACGGCGCGGTGATGGCCAAAGCGATCGAACACAACGATCTGGATTGCGTGCAGATGGCGATGAATCCGTCGCGCGCGCTCCAGTTTGAAGAAATGGCGCTGCCCGCCGCGAAGAAGAAGAACCTCGGCGTGATCCTGATGAAGGTCACCGCGCAGGAAAAACTCCTCGGCGCCGGCGCGGGCAAGGCCGGCATCGAGCCTTTGATCCGCTACGCGCTGAGTTTGCCCATTTCGACGGCGGTGATCGGAATGCCGAGGCTGCAATTCATTGATCAAAACATCGCGATCGCGAAATCATTCAACCCGATGAACGCCGGCGAGATGGATCAATTGCGCTCACAGGTCGCCTCCCAGCGGGCGAGCCTGGAGAAGTTCTTCGTGCGGCATCGCGACGAAGCGGTTTAACTCCGCGAGCGCGGGCGACGATATGGTTTTCGAGTCGAAGTGCCCTGATTAATCCCCCAAATCAATAGGAGCAAAACAAATGCAACAAGTAAATGCCCCCGGCGTGCGCTGGGATTGGATCAGCGAGGCTTGGAATCTATTTACCAAGCAATGGTCTGTCTGGGTGTTGATGATTCTGGTGATGTGTCTGGTCATGTTTACGATGTACCTGGTGATCTACCTGCCGATCTTTGGCATCATCATGGCGATGACCACCTCTATCCCGCAGGATGGGGAGATTCCCACAGCGCCGGAGTTCCCAGTCGGGATCTTCTTGCTCTTCCCGCTGATTTTCCTGGCGATCGCTTGCGTGGGGTCCTGGCTGACGGGCGGGCTCTATAACACAGCCTTCAAGCAAGTACGCGGTGAGCGGATAGCGGTCGGCGATCTCTTCTCGGGCGGCAAGTATTTCACGCGCATACTGGGCGCGGCATTGTTGATCGGGATAGCCGCCGGCATTGGGAGTATCTTGATTATCCCTGCCTTGATCATCGCCGGGCTGACTTTTCTTACAATGCCGATGATCGTCGAAGGCGGCAAGGGGACGATTGACGCGATTAAGGGGAGCATCGAAATAACCAAGCGCGATTGGCTTATGTTTACGCTCTTCGCCATAGCGCTCAGCTTCTTAGCCAGCGCAGGCATATATGCATGCGGATTCGGCCTGCTTGCGACCATGCCGCTGGCGTTCCTGGCGCCTTCGCTGGCCTATCGCGATCTGGTGGGAATACCCGGCGCGCAAAGCCAGGGGCAGTTCATGCAGCCGCCTCCGCCGCCCGACTACAGGGACTATGCGCCGGCTCAGACGCCCGCGCAGCCGCAAGCGCCGGCATGGGCGCCGCCGCCGAACTATGGGTCCACGCCGGCTCCCGAACCGGCGGCCAAGACTTGCCCGCACTGCGGCGCGACCCTGGCTCGCGCGGTGAACTTCTGCAATCAATGCGGACGCCCACTGCGGGGCGCCTGATCGAGACAATAAACTATGGACGGCAATCGCTTTTCGCCGCCATCCGCCGAGATAGCCATCGAGTTCGCCGACGTCAGCTTCCGTCATCCGAACGGGCCGTTGGCGCTCGATGGCTTTTCGCTTGCCATCGAACGAGGCGAGACGCTGGCGCTGGTCGGACGCAGCGGGACCGGCAAGACGACGGTTCTCAAACTGATTAATCGCCTGCTGCCGACGCAATCCGGCGTTGTGCGCGTCGAGGGCCGCGCGACCTCCGAATGGAATCCGATCAAGCTCCGCCGCCGGATCGGCTACGTGTTGCAGGAGGTGGGGCTGTTCCCCCATATGACCATCGGGCGCAACGTTGCGGTCGTTCCTCGGTTGGAGGGCTGGCCTGAAGACCGGGTCCGCGCGCGCGTCGATGAATTGCTCAACCTGGTCGGCCTCGACCCGAAGACATACGCCGACCGTTACCCTCGAGAATTGTCCGGCGGGCAGCGCCAGCGCGTCGGCGTGGCGCGGGCGCTGGCCGTAGACCCGCCGATATTGCTGATGGACGAGCCCTTCGGCGCGCTCGACCCTTTAACCCGAGCCGAGATGCGCCGCGAGTTTCAGCGCATCCAGTCGCAGGTCCGCAAGACTGTCGTCTGCGTCACGCACGACATGGGCGAGGCGTTTTCGCTAGGGACCAAAGTCGGCGTGCTGGCCGAAGGTAAACTCGCCGCCTGCGACACGCCCGCCGAAATCATTCGGTCGAACAATCCGGAAGTGAAAATCTTCATTGACTCTTTGCCGAAGCTGGGGAGTGGGGAGTGGGGAATGGGGAGTGGGGGATGAGATTTATAGCGGGAATGTTCTTGATTCCCCACTCCCTACTCCCCACTCCCCACTCCCAAAATTCTTATGCGACTGATCGAATTTTGGCTCAATAATAGCGGGGAATTTCTAGACGCGATTTTCCGCCACCTGGCGCTGGTTGTGGCCTCGACGGGCATCGCCGTCGCGGCGGGCGTGCCGCTCGGCGTCATCTCTTATCGCAACCCACGGGTCGGCGCCCCGCTGGTCGGCATCGCGAACGTAGTGCAGACGATCCCGAGCCTGGCGATGTTCGGATTTCTGATCCCGATGCCTCTCATCGGCGGTATCGGCGCGCAGGCGGCTGTGATCGCGCTGATTCTTTACGCGCTGCTGCCGGTAATTCGGACGACGGCGAGCGGGTTGAAGAGTATCGATCCGTCGGCGCGCGAAGCCGGACTGGCGATGGGCATGACTGGCCGGGAGCTGCTCTATCAAGTCGAATTGCCGCTGGCCCGGACCGCGATACTGGCCGGCGTGCGCGTCGCGACGGTGGTCGGCGTGGGAACGGCGACGATTGCGGCGGCGATCGGCGCGGGCGGCCTGGGCGAGTATATCTTTCGCGGCGTGGCGAGCGTCGACAGCGTGGTGATTCTTGCGGGCGCGATACCGGCAGCCGCGCTCGCGCTCGCCGCGGATCTTACTCTGACCTGGCTGGAGCAATGGTTCGCTCCCGATCGCGCCAATGGCGGGAAATTGCGGGTCGGAGCCGTGGCGACAGCCGCAGCCGCCGCGTTGCTCCTGGTCATCGGCGGGTTGATCTGGTCTGAAAGATCGGGCGGGCGGGTAGTCATCGGTTCGAAAGATTTCACCGAGCAAGTCATCCTAGGCGAGCTGTTGGCGCAAACGATCGAACGCTCCACGAAGATCAACGTCCAACGCAAATTCAATCTCGGCGACACGCTGGTCTGCGAAACGGCGATGCGGGCGGGCGACCTCGACCTCTACGTGGAATACACCGGCACGGCGCTGACCGCGATCTTCAAACAGCCTGTGATGTTGGATAGCGCCGAAGTCAACCGCCGCGTGGACGCAGGCTATGCGGCGACCGGGCGCGTCATGCTCCCACCGCTCGGATTCAACAACACATACGTGATCCTGACTCGCGGCAATGAGGCGCGGAAACTTGGATTGAAAACGATTTCGGACGCGGCGAAGTATTCGCCCGACTGGCGCGCCGGGTTCGGCTCGGCGTTCCTCGACCGCGAAGATGGATATCGCGGGCTGGTTCAAACTTACGGATTGAAGTTCCGCGAAACTCCGCTGGCGATGAGCCTGTCGCTAACCTACCTGGCGCTGGCCGAGAAAAAGGTCGATTTGATCTCCGGCGACGCCACCAACGGATTGATCGCTAAACTAGATCTCTACCCGCTCGAAGACGACCGGCGTTACTTCCCACCATATCACGCCGTCCCGGTGATCCGCAGCGAAACGCTCAATCGCCATCCAGAATTGCGCGCCGTCTTGGGCCGGTTGGCGGGAAAAATTTCGGATCAGGAGATGCGGCGAATGAATTACGAAGCTGACGTCGAACGCCGCGACGCGAGATTGGTCGTGAAGGACTTCCTCGATCGCCACCCCGAGATCAATCAAAAATGAAGATCGAAGGTCGAGGATCGAATTGCAAATCAATGTACGGCGTACTGAGATGAAAGTACGGATCAGTACCGCGAGCGGTAGCGAGCGTGGCTTAGCCTGAAGCGCGCTCGCTACCGCTCGCGGTACTGATCCGGTCAGCCTTCCCGTACATGCATTTGCAATTCGCTCTAGGCGCTCTAGTGCGCGGCCGCCTTTTCCGCGCCCAACCCCGTATTCGCGCGAACGTTCAACTCGGTAAATTTCGCCTCCGCCTCAGGCTCGCGCCCGGTCAGCGCTCCGATCACCGCGCCAAGAAACCCGAGCGGGATGCTGACGATCCCCGGATTTTCCAGCGGAAAAACGGCGTCGCCCTTCATAATGCTCGGACTGAGCAGGATCAAGACCAGCGACGACAGCAAGCCCGTAGCCAAGCCTGCCACCGCGCCTCTGGTGTTGAATCGCCGCCAAAAGAGCGATAACACGATCACCGGCAGATTCGCCGAGGCCGCCACAGCGAACGCCAGCGCGACCAGGAAGGCCACGTTCGCGTTCGGCCCGAGCAAGATGGCGATCATGATCGAGATCGCGCCGACGACGAAGGCCGTGACTCGCGCCACGCGGACCTCTTCGCCCGGCGAACGCTCCTTGCCGCGATGCAGAACGTTGGTCCAGAAATCGTGCGCGAACGAGGTCGAGGCGCTGATCGTTAATCCTGCCACGACCGCCAGAATCGTCGCGAACGCGATGGCGGAGATGAACGCGAAGAAGAGGTCGCCGCCGAGCGTTTGCGCCAATAGGGGCGCGCTCATATTCGTCCCTCCGTTCTTGGCTATGAAATCGCGCCCGACGATGGTCGCGGCGCCGAAGCCGAGGAAGGTCGTCAGGATGTAGAAACTGCCGATGATCAGCATCGCCCAGACCACACTGGAGCGCGCCGTTTTTGCGTCGGGCACGGTGTAAAAACGCACCAGGATGTGCGGCAGGCCCGCTGTGCCGAAGATCAGGGCCATTCCCAACGAGATCAGGTCGAGCGCGCCGTACGGCGGCTTATAGCGCAACCCCGGCGTCAGGAAATTCTGAGTCACCACATTGCCCTGCGCGTCGTGATAGGTGACTTGAGTCACGGCGGCGAAGAAGTTTCCGAGGCTGAACCCGAAATGCTTCAACACCAGAAGGCTCAGCAGAATCGTTCCGCCCATCAACAGAACCGCCTTGACGATCTGCACCCAGGTCGTCGCCAGCATCCCGCCGAAGACGACATAAACGATCATCAGCGCGCCGACGGCGATGACCGCGGTGTGAAAAGTTACGCCGGTGTCCTTCAGCAGCAGCGAGACCAACGCGCCCGCGCCCACCATCTGCGCGATCATATAAAACGCGCTGACGGTTAAAGTCGACAGCGCGCCCATCGCCCGCACGGGGCGCGGGCTCAGCCGGTACGCCAGCACGTCCGCCATCGTGTATTTGCCCGCGTTTCGCAGCGGCTCGGCCACGACCAGCAACACGGTCAAATAGGCCACCAGCCAACCGACCGAATACATGAAGCCGTCGTAGCCCTGAAACGCGATGATCCCGGCGATGCCCAGGAACGAGGCCGCGCTCATATAATCGCCCGCCACGGCCACGCCGTTCTGCCAAGCGGTCAAAGAACGGCCGGCGGCGAAATAGGCGCTCGACCCGGTGGAGCGCCTCGCGGCCCACCACGTGATGTAGAGCGTGACGGCGATGAAGACCAGAAACATCGCAAGCGCAGTAGACATCGTTCACTCGCCCCCTTTCAGCCGCCCCTGTAGCAGGTGGATGATCTTCCGCGCCATTTCGTCGAAGCGCCCCGCCGCGCGCATGTACAGAGCCGCGACGATCCAGGCCATGAAGAATTGCGACAGCGCGAACAAATAGGCCAGATTGATCACGCCAAAGACGCGGCGGCTCATCAACCCCGGAGCGTACCCGACCAGCGCCGGCAGGGCGAAGTAATAAACGATGAAAAATATCACCGCCGGCGCGATGAATCTGCGCTTGGCCGCGATCAGACGTTTGAATTCGTCCGTCGCCGCGACGCGCTCCCAGTCGGCCGGTCGAATCGTTTCATTCGACCGATCTTTTTCGTTCAACTCACTTGCAGATGGCATAGTCTCCCCTCGTGTCACAATCCTTGATACGGTTATCGAACGCTTTATGAAGAGAAGGCGGGATATTGCTGCGAACAGCGGCCGTGATTATATGGCAAGGCGCGCCACGGCGCCAAAACCCGTTGCCAATCCACATCAATTCGCCTACCCTGACCGCGCCTTAATCCGCATCCACAGTACCCTGGGAGCGCAGGCATCCCTGCCTGCAGGCTTCCGGCAAGACTGACTGGCCGAAGCAAGCAGG
>DATEMG010000176.1:0-6318 GCA_035275805.1 Blastocatellia bacterium | reverse complement strand
CTCCCTACTCCCCATTCCCCACCCCCTATTCCAATTTCGTCGGCGCGACCTTCTCGGTGATGAAGGCTTCGATGACGTCGCCGACCTTGTAATCGTTGAAACGTTCGACGGTGACGCCGCACTCGTATCCCTGCTGCACTTCGCTGACGTCCTCCTTGAAGCGGCGCAAGCTGCCGATGTGGCTTTCGAAGACGACCACGTTGTCGCGAATCAGGCGGGCATGCGCCGTGCGTTTGATCGAACCGTTGATAACCATGCAGCCGGCGACGGAGCCGACCTTCGGCACGCGGATGACGTCGCGGACTTCGGCCTTGCCGATGACGGTCTCTTTGGTCGTGGCCTCCATCAGCCCGAGCATCGAATTGCGGATCTCTTCTTCCACTTTATAGATGATCGAATGCAGCCGGATGTCGACGTTCTCCTGTTTGGCCGCGTCGTCGGCGCGGGTTTCGGGCCGCACGTTGAACCCAATGATCACCGTGGCCGCGCCGGTCTCGGTGGCGTTGGAGGCGCTGGCCAGCAGCACGTCGTCGTAAGTGATCGCGCCGACGCCCGCGCGGATGATGCGGACTTTGACCTTCTCGGTCGAAAGTTTGGTCAGCGTGTCCTTGAGCACCTCGACAGAACCTTGCACGTCGGCCTTGAGGATGACCAGCAGCTCTTTGACCTCGCCGGTCTTCATCTGCATGGCTAGTTGGTCGAGCCCCCGCGCGGCGGTGCGGGCCAGGGCCATCACGCGGGCCTTCGATTGGCGGAACTGGCCGATCTGCTGCGCCTTGACGATGTCGTCGACGACCTGGAACTGGTCGCCGGCGGCGGGCACGCCTTCAAGACCTAGCACCTCGACGGGCGTGGCTGGGGCCACCGTCTGCACGCGCTGGCCGAATTCGTTCATCAACGCGCGAACTTTGCCGAAGAAGTTGCCGGCGATTAAGGGGTCGCCGACGCGCAGCGTGCCGTTTTGAATCAACACCGTCGCGACCGAGCCTCGTCCGCGGTCCAGCTTAGCTTCGAGCACCGTGCCCGTGGCTTTGCGCCTGGGGTTCGCCTTCAAGTCGAGAATGTCCGCCGTCAACAGAACCATTTCGAGCAGACCCTCGATGTTGCGCTTCATTTTCGCCGAGACCTCGACCATGGTCGTCTCGCCGCCCCAGCCGTCCCACAACAGGCCGCGGTCGGCCAATTCTTTCTTCACCCGGTCCGGGTTGGCGTCCGGCTTATCGACCTTGTTGATCGCGACGACTATCGGGACCTTGGCCGCCTTCGCGTGGTCAATCGCCTCGACCGTTTGAGGCATCACCCCGTCGTCCGCGGCGACCACAAGCACGACGATGTCCGTGACGCGGGCGCCGCGCGCGCGCATCATCGTGAAGGCCTCGTGACCTGGCGTGTCCAGAAAGACCACGCGGCGCTTCTCGGAGTTATTGTCGGGGTTCGGCACGTCGACCGAATAAGCCCCGATGTGCTGCGTGATCCCGCCCGCCTCGCCTTCGGCCACTCGCGCCTGGCGGATGGCGTCGAGCAAACTGGTCTTGCCGTGATCGACGTGCCCCATGACGGTGATCACCGGCGCGCGCGGGTCGGTGTCCTCCATCGCATCGGGTGTGATCTCGAACTCGGATTCGACGATCATGTCTTCGTAATCACCGAAGGCCACGTCAAAACCGTATTGCCTGCCGATGTCTTTCGCCATATCGGGGCTGATCGTCTGGTTGATGGTCGCCATCACACCGCGCTGCATCAGGGCCGTCACGATGTCGCGCGGCTTCGCCTCGATCTTTTCGGCAAATTCGCGCACCGTGCTGCCTTCCACCAGACGGGCCGATTTCAGGGCTTCCGGAGCCGCTCGCGCCGAAGGGGCCACGGCGAGTTGTTTGCGCGGCATCAGCCTCTGCGTATTGCCTTCCTGAAATTTGTCCCTCTCGCTCTTGTGGCGCTGCTGGTGGCGCCCTTTGGGGCGCTGGTCTTTCGGCGGGATGTAGACCGTGCGCTGCTGGGCGCCCGACGGCAGAAGGTGGACCTGTTTATCGCGCCCGTCACGTCCGCGTTTCTGATCCGCCCCGCGAGAGTCCGGCCTCGCCTGCTGCGCGGCCGCAGGACCGGGTCGTGGACCGCCGCCTTTTTCAAACGCGGGCTTCGGCCCGGGCTTCGGCGCGGGCTTCGGCGCGGGCTTCGGCGCCAGTTTCGGCGGCGCCGGTTTCGGCATCGGCTGAGTCGGCGTATTCAGCCTGATGACTTTCGTTCCCGTCGGTTTCGGCGCCGCGGCCGGTGGTTGCGGCTTCGCGACCGGCGCGGCCTCAGCGGCCCGCGCTGAAGCCCTGACCTGTTCTTCTCCGACCTGCGGCGGCGTGACCGGCTCTTCCTCAACCTGCGGGGGAGACGGCGCCGGCGCGGCCTGTTCAGCATAGACTTCGGGCGCTTGCGCAGGCTGCGCGGCGGGCGGCGGAGTAAGTTTGATTACCTTGGGCTTCTGCTCGGCGCTGGGCGCGGCGGCCTGTTGTTGGGCTTGCGGCGCAGGCGGCGACGGTTTAGCCGCTGGCGGCGCGGAGACAGGCTTCGGCGGCGTGAGCTGCCTGGTTGTTGTTTGAGAAGTGGGCGGCTGTGACGGGCGCGCAGGAGGCTCAACCTCAGCCGGCCTGGGCGCCTGTTGCGCCTTCTCAATTACGGCCGGCGCCGCCGCTGGTTGCTCGGCGGGACCGCCGGGCGAAATTTGGTGTTTAATCAATCGTGCTTTATGTATAGCCGGGGCCTGCTCTTTCTTTGGATAATACATCTCACGGATTTTGGCCGCGATGTTATCTTCAAGTGTGTTTGATGGCACACTCACGTCAACGCCCATACGTCGGGCGTCCTCGAGAATCTTTTTGCTCTCGAGTTTTAGTTCTTTTGCCAAATCATAAATTCTAACTTTACTCATTTATATAAAGCGCCGCCAATGCTCCACTCTTTTTACTTTACTTCGTCGGGGTCTCCACGGTTTCGTTCCGTGAGACAGGCTACAGTCCGTCCCTGGAGTTTGGACAGACTATAGTCCGCCCTATGTCTAACGATCTGCGGCAGAGGCTTCATTTTCCTCTTCTCCAACTTCGGCCTCTCCGGCTTCAGCCTCTACGGCTTCGGCCTCTCTGGCTTCGGCCTCTCCGGCTTCAGCCTCAGGCGCCTGCGCCTTCTCTTCTTCCGCCTCTTCCGCGCCTTGCTCAACCACAGCGCCCTCTCCGACCTGTCCCGTCGCCTCAACCTCTTCAGCGGCCTCGCCCACTCCCGTGGACAGCTCTCTGGCGTGGGCGCGGCGCGCCTCTGTTATAGCCTGCGCCATGTCGAGCAGTTCCTGAGCCTCATCGACGCTCAGGTCGAGCCAATCCGAGAGGTCGTCCACGGTCGCGTCGGCCAATTGTTCGACCGTCTCGATACCGTGTTCGGCCAGTGTGGCGCTGTCGCCTGCGGAGATGCCTTCGATCGACGAAATCCTCACTTCGGGCGCGGTGATGATCTGCTCCATCTGCGAAGCGATCTCGCGCTTCATCTCCTCTTCGCTGCGGATGTCAATCTGCCATCCGACCAGCTTCGCCGCCAGGCGCACGTTCTGTCCACGCTTGCCGATGGCCAGGCTCTGCTGTTCGTTCTCGACGGTGACCTGCAACGCTCGCTCGTCGAAATCGACGACAGTGACTTTGCTGACCTTGGCGGGTGACAGGGCGTTCGCCGCGAAGATCGCCGGGTCTTCGGACCATTCAATGATGTCGATCTTTTCGCCGCGCAGCTCGCGGATGATCGACTGTACGCGCGAGCCTTTCATGCCGACGCAGGCGCCCACCGGGTCGACGTCGCGCTCGTTCGAGACGACGGCGATCTTGGCGCGTTCGCCCGGTTCGCGCACCGCGGCTTTGATCACGACGGTGCCGTCGTATATCTCCGGCACCTCCATCTCGAACAACCGTTTGAGCAGTTCGGGGCTGGTGCGCGAAACCTCGATCTGCGGGCCTTTCGATTCGCGCCCGACGTCATGGATGACGCAGCGGATGCGTTCACCCTGGGTGAAAGATTCGACGCGTGATTGCTGCGATTTGGGCATGACCGCCTCGATGCCGTTGCCGAGATCGACGATGATCTTGCCCCCTTCGAACCGTTTGACGAAGCCGTTGACCAGCTCGCCCAGGCGGCCGATGTACTCTTCGTATACGTTGTTTCGCTCGGCCTCGCGAACTTTCTGCAAGATGATCTGCTTCGCGGTCTGCGCGGCGATGCGTCCCAGGTCTTCCATCGGGCGCGGCAATTCGAGCATGTCGCCGACCTCCGCGCCTTCGCCGACTTCCTCGTTGGCCTCTGCGACGGTCATCTCTTTCGCCGGGTCGGCGATCTCTTCGACGACCGTCTTGACCGCGTACAGCTCGATCCCCCCGGTCTCCTGGTTGTACCGCGCGTGCAGGTCTTCGCCGGATTTGAAGTGCTTGCGCGAGGCGGTCACCACGGCGTCTTCGATCGCGCTGATGATGACCTGGGAGTCGATCTTCTTCTCTTTACTTAGAACTTCGATGTTCTGCGCAATTGAGCTTATGTTCATAACTTCCGGTGGTTAGTGGTTAATGGTTAGTGGTTGGCCGCAAGAGGATAACCAACCACCAGTCGCCAACCGCCAAACACCCCTATGGTTCAATTTCAACGTTCGCCTTCACGATGTTGGCGAGCGGCAGGCGACGCCGCTCGCCGTCCGGCTCCTCGATCACGGCGACCGGCGCCTCGCCTTCATGGTCGAGACCGATCAGTTTGCCATGAAAGTTCCTCTGCCCATCAATCGGCTCCGAGACTCTGACCCGCGCTGGCAACCCCGCAAAACGTTCGTAATCGGCCTCTTTGTACAATCCACGATCAAGCCCCGGCGAGGCTACTTCGAGCGTATATTGATGCGGGATGACGTCTTCGACGTCTAGAATCAGGCCGACGCGCTGGCTTACAGCCGCGCAATCATCGAGCGTCACGCCGCCCGGCTTGTCAATGTATATTCGCAGGGTAGGGGCTTTCCCCCCAGTCATTTCGGCATGAACAAGTTCCATGCCTTCGCGTGTTATAACACGCTCTAAGATCTCGCTGACGCGCGGATCGAGCTTCAAGTTTCTATCTCCAATGCTATAGGGCGTCGGGATAAAACGATAAAACGATAAAAAAGGTGGGCGAAGGCCCACCTCGAACGTAAACGTGATGATAGCCGGAAGAGTTGACTAAATCAAGATGCTAAATCACTGGAAGCGCAGACCGTCTCCGCCCGTGAACTTTCGATAGGTAATCCTCTCCCGAGGCGAACAGGCGGGGACGGGTTGCGCCCCCATAATTTGCGGGTTCCCACAGTCGTAACCACGGGTTCAATCGCTGTCAATCGGACGCTTAGGCGCTGTATGATGATAGGCGTAAATTAACGCGACTGGTGAAAAGAAACCATGCCAATTTTGATTGCTGAAGACAATGTGGCGCAGCGCGCCTATCTACGTGAACTGCTGGAACGCGAGTTCGCCGAATACAAACCGATCCTGGAAGCCGCCGACGGCGAGAGCGTTGTCAGAATAGCCCTGGCCGAACGTCCGCAGCTCTGTGTGCTAGACATCCAGATGCCCGGATTGTCGGGCGTCAAGGCGGCGCGGGCGATATGGAAGGGCTTTCCTGAGGCGCGGATAATCTTCTGGACCCAGTTCCCGCACGAAATATACATCAATGAGATTCGCAAGATCGTGCGCGCCGCCGAGGGGCCTCCCGCCTACGGTTTCATTGATAAAAATAATCCCGAAAGCCGGTTCCTCCGCTTCGTCGCCGCCGTGCTGGAAGACGGAGCGGACATGATCGATCCGAATTTCAAAGACGCGTTCACGCAGCCGCTGCTGACCGACTTCGAAGCCGAAGCGCTCTATTACCTGGCTCTGGGATTGTCGAATTGGGCCATCGCGCGCAAATGCCACCTGAGCCTGCGCGGGGTCGAAAGCCGGCTGACCACGCTGTACGAGAAGTTGCTCGTCACCGACGCCGAAGGCACGCCCGATGAGGCCTACGATAAACTGGCCTTCAACATCCGCACCCGGGCCTATTTCGAGGCGCTGCGCCGCGGCTTGATCAACCAGGATGAACTGGAGAAGGCGGGCGCCGATTTGGAGAAGTGGCTGGAGCGGGATCGGAAGAAATTCGCGACGGAACAGACGCCCGAATCTAAGCGCGCAAATTGAGAACAATCCCGAACGAGTTTTGTTATCATACGTGTGAAGATAGAATGTCTATGAAAGAGTTTTTTTCACAGGGGTGATCTAACGTTATGTCTACGGTGAACGAACAGGTTCT
>DATEMG010000175.1:0-8054 GCA_035275805.1 Blastocatellia bacterium | reverse complement strand
GCCGACGGCGTCGCGGATCGTCGCCCGTTCGGCGTCGAATGAAGCCGTGATCCGTTGAGCTTCGGCGTCGTCGTAAGCCAGCAAAATCCGCGCCTTGATCGGCCACACGCCGCCTTCGTCCAGAATGTCGCGCTGCCTGATTTCAAAACTATCGATCAGACCCCGCGCGTCGCAACTCCATTCGACGCCGACCTGCGGCGCGCCGCGCCGCTTGACCCAGGCGTCGGCCCACGATTGAAGTTTCTGCTTCGATGCGCGCTCGAAGGCCGCGATCAGGTCGCTCCATTCGGCGTTTGCGTACGCATGTTCTTTTAAAAACAGCCGCACGCCGTCGCGGAAATCCTCTTCGCCGATGACGAAGGTGAGGGCGCGAAGCAGGCTCGGCGCTTTTTGATAAACGATCGCGCCGTAGGCCGACTTCGCGTCCTTCAGGTTGCGCACCTCTTGATAGATCGGCGTCGTCCCCTTGGTCGAATCGATGGAGTAGGCGGGCGGCTTGTGCGTTTGATAAAACCGCTTCCAGATAGCCGCTTCCCCTGCTCCTTCACTGCCGCCGCGCTGCTCCGTCTTTCCTTCACCGTCGCGGCGCTGTTCCATCGCGGCCATCGCGTGAGAGGCCATGAAGTTGGCGAAGCCCTCTTTGAGCCACAGATCGTCGAACCACCGCATCGTGACCAGGTCGCCGAACCACTGATGCGCCAACTCGTGCAAAATGAGCGAGGCGCGGCCCAGCTTGTCGTTCTTCGTCGGGACAGTTCGGAAGAGGATCGAGTCTTCGCGCAAGAAGGTCGCGCCCGCGTGCTCCATCCCGCCGTAAGCGAAGCCTGGAATCAACACCTGATCGTATTTCGTGAATGGGAAAGGCTGATCGAAGAATTTGGCCATGTGGTCAACGCCCTGCCGCGTCAGCCGTTCGACTTCGGGCCATTCCTCCTTCGCGCGCCGCAGCTTCGATTGGCGGACGAAGACGCGCAGCGGAACTGAACCGCTCGCGCCAGAAATCTCATTGAACGGCCCGGCTGCGAAAGCAAAAAGGTATGTGCTGATCGGATGCGTCTCGTGAAAAACCCAAGATGAGTTTGCGCCGCCGCGGGTGACCGTCTGCTCGCGAGTGTTTGTGACGACGGTCCAGGCAGTCGGGACAGTAGCCGTGAGCGTGAACCGCGCCTTCAAATCAGGCTGATCGAAGCATGGGAACGCCAGGCTCGCGTCCATCGGCACGAACAGCGTGTAAACATATTCGGCGCCGTCGTCACGGTCCTGATACCGGATTACAGGTCGGTTGGCCGCAGCGACGCCGGTCTCGAAATTCATCGCGATCGTGTTCTCGCCGATTTTGAAATGGCGCGCGGGCAAGATGACGTGGCCGCCTGTTTGACGCAGGTCGTCCACGGCCGAACCGTTGACCGTCACGTCGCCGACGACGCCTTCGATGACGCGCCCCTGCTCGTCGAGGTCGCGGAAATCCAAGATTACCGGATCGGTCACGCCGTTCAGCCTCAGCCTGATCTCCTCGCGGCCCTTGATCCTGGCCGCGCCGGGGACGAGGTCGAAACTCAGCCGATAACGGAGGTCAAAGATGTCCGCGGCGCGCCGCCGCGCCAACTCGCGCGAGACGCCTTCGCCCCACAATTCCTGATTTTTGCCTTCAGCATTCGCCATCATCGCCGCTCCGAGTTGAAGAATAACCAGTGAAAGCGCAATATACTGCGCGACGGAAAGGACGTGCTTTATGTTAAAGGTGATTCGTGGCAAAAGATTCTACCCTCTCGATTGATGAATATTCCATGACCTCATCGCCCCCTACCGGCGGGGGCGTGATCATAGACCTGGGGACGGGCGACGGGAGCTTTGTCTACCAGTCCGCCCTGCGACATCCGGATCGGTTTTACATCGGAATAGACGCGCAGTCGAGCGCGCTGGAAAAGATTTCCGAGAAGATTCATCGCAAACCGGCGAAGGGCGGGGCGCCTAACGTTCTCTTCATCCAGGCCGCGGTCGAAGATTTGCCACCGGAGCTTGACGGCGTGGCTGACGAGGTCCACGCGCATTTTCCGTGGGGCAGTCTGCTGCGCGCCTTGGCGCTAGGCGACGAAGTGGCGCTGCGCAATCTGCGGCGCGTCTGCGCGCCTGGCGCCTGGTTGGAGGTCGTCATCGCCCTCGATCCCGAACGCGACCGCGCGGAGATCGAAAGACTAGGGCTCAGCCCTCTCTCGCTAGAATTCCTAGAGACGACTTTGATCCCGCGCTACGGGGCGGCCGGCTTTGAGGTCGTCGAATACGGATCGCTGCCGCCCTCCGAATGGCCGCAACTTCAAACTTCCTGGGCCAAGCGGCTGCGCGGCGCGGCGCGGCCGTTAACCTGCCTGATCGCGCGCGCAATCTAATCAGAATCTGGACAGCGAGAACCGCAGATTTAGACTGATGCGACGGATTGTCACGGATAGAATCCGCGTCGATCCGTCGCATCTGTGAAAATCCGCGGTTACTGCTATTCCGGTTTATTTCGATGTGGCGGGATTCTATTTTTGCGGTCGGGCATAATAGCCCTGTTTGGTTCTGATCGTGACGTCTCCCAGGCGCTTCTTGGCTTCAGGCGTCAGGGCCAGGCTGATTCGGCGAAAACTGCCGTCGGACTGCTCCTTTTTCGAGATGAAGCCGAGGCTGTAGCGAGTCCGCAAATGATCGATCAACATGGCCAGCCGCGCGTTTACTTCGGTCTTGTCTGATTTGATCACTTCGCCTCCGGTCTGCGCGGCGAAAGGGTCTACGGTCATTCTGCGGCGGTAGACGTCGGCGCCGGGGCGATGCCAGTTGAAGATCTTTTCGGTCCTGGTCATCGCGCCCTCGACCACAAGGCCGCAAACCATGCTGCCAGATTCGAATACCTTATCGGCGACTTCCCTCTCCGAAAGGCCGGAGAAATGGTACTCCCAGGCGATGTTGTCCGTGACGATGATGATCGCCCTGCGGCTCAAGGAATTGCTGGCTTTGTTCATGTGAACGGCGGCGTCGCGCAAACCTTCGAAGAGCGACGTCCCCTGCCCTATGACCGGCGTCTTTTCGATGTGGCCTATCTTTTCGACGATCAGCTTACGATCAACGCTGAAGTCCTGAACCAGTTGCGTATCTGAGGAGAAGGCTATCACCGCCACCTCGTCGTTCTCTTTCAACCTCTCCAACGCCAGCAGGGCCCCCGATTGGATCTCCTTGAGAACGGGGCTGACGCTGCCGCTCAAATCCATCAGTAGGATCACCGAAAGCGTAAGTCCGTCCTGGCTGAAATGCGTGATCTCCTGTCTAACGCCGTCTTCGTACAGTTCAAAATCGGCGGCTTTCAACCCGTTGATGATCTGGCCGGTCTTCCGGTTGAGCGCCTGCGCGTCGATTACGACTAGATCGGTGCTCAGCCTGATGCTCTCTGTAAGAATAATTTCGCGCTTAGGTGGGTCCTGGCCCCGGAACGTCGATTGCGGATTGCGGATTGCGGATTGCGGATTGACAAAGCACACCGCCGCCTGACAAACAGCGAGGAATAAAATAAATTGCATGATGAAATTGTTCATCGGGATTGATCCGTCTCTTATCGACTCGCCGCAATCCGCAATCCGCAATCCGCAATCCGCAGTCCCCGATCAGGGTTTGCGGCGGAGGTAAATGCTTCCTTCCTGAGTCCATAATCTTATTAAAGCGCTGCCCGCGCCGTGCAACGCTTCCACTAACTGATGCGATTGTTTATCGAACTTCATCTGGAATGCGCTCAGGTCCATTCCTCCGCTAAAAGTGGACGCCGAGAGTTTGAAGTCAGCGTCGGCCGGCAAGATGGCGTCAACGCGGCCCGAAAAGGATTTCAGCGTGTATCTACCGCTGGGCAAGACCTCCCCGCTGAAACTGACGTTGCCCTGGGTGCAACTGGCGTCGACCTTCGCGCTGCGCATTCCAGCGATCTGGATGTCACCGTCAGTGACGCGGGCGCGAACGGCCCCGGCCAGGTTTGTGACCACAATCGCGCCTTGATAAGAGAGCAGGTTGAGGCTGCTCGAAGGCGGGACGGCGATTTCGAAATCGACCCTTCCCCGCCCTGTCACTTCGATTTTGACCTTTCCCATGGCGTTTTGCGTGGCTTCGATCTTCGCCGCGCCTTCACTCTGTCTGGCGTTTATCACGATCTTGTTGGGGCTGGCGCCGGCAGTCACCTTAATCGTCCCGGCCTGGTTCACTACTTCGAGTTCGCTCCTTTCGGGCGACACGGCGAAGGCCCGGCTAAAAGTTTGATCGCCGGATGGAGAGGCCGATGCGGTTAAGGCCAGGAAGCCCGTCGCCAGCGCCGACAGAAATTTCGCGACCGATTTTGAAGAATGAGTGGGACTCGGAGTCTCTTTCACCATTTCAGTCTTTCGACGTCTTCTAAAAGCCGACGCTTCTCGTCGTACAAAGCGCGCACCATCTCCTGGTGTCCAGCGTCGTTCGGATTGCCTTCTAACATATGACGGCATAGCTTCAACGATTCATCGATCTTGTTCATGTGCTGTTCGAAATCGGCGCGCCTCTGCGAATCCCATTGCGCCTTGCGCGCGTTGATCGCGTCCAGACGGAGCTCCAGATTCGCTTTGATCTCTTTTTCTTCGGGCAGCAGCAGCCCGCTTCGGACGTCCTGGAAATTCAAGGGCGCCTGATTCGCGCCGAAGATGCCGGAAATCCCGGCGACGATCAAAATCGAGACGAACGCGCTGGCCGCCGCCAACTGAGGCAGGCTGAAAGTAAATTTGCGCGAGTTCAGCCAGCTCCACCAGCCCGAGGTGTTTTGAGTTTCGCGGGCGGGCTCGCTCTCGCTCGGGACTTCGGCTTCTATAGATTTTGAAATTCGCGCCCAAAGCGCGGGCGGCGGGGTGTGTACAGGCAATTCGCGGGCGGCGTTTTTGAGTTCGCTCAATTCGAGTTTGAGATTCAGACAGGCGGGGCAGTTGGTCAGGTGAGTTTCGATCCGTTCGACTTCGTCGTCCGACGCCCAAATATTCCGACCGTCGAGGTAGTCGGACAACGAACTTACAACTGCTCGACATTCCATACAGTGTTCCTCTCTTGCCTTTTCGTCATTTTTTTTTAGTCTCTTTCCTGGTGTCTGTTTTTTTGTTCAACAACTCTCTCAGTCGCATTCGGGCCTTATGCAACTGGGATTTCGAGGTGCCGACGCTGACACCCAACATGTTGGCGACCTCTTCGTGCTCAAATCCTTCGACGTCGTGGAGAACGAAAACCGTCCGGTACCCCGGGGGCAGTTCCGAGATGGCCTTGTCCAGCGCGATGCGGTCGACAAAGCGAGGACGCTCGGCGCCGGCCTGGAGAAAATCCTGGATCTCGCCTATCTCGCCCTCTTCGGTCGTCTTCTCGAGCCGAACTCCTCGTTTGCGGAAATGCATCAGTACGTGGTTGACCGTGAGTCGGTGCAACCATGTAGTGAAAGCCGATTCGCCTCGGAAACTCCCGATCTTTCGAAAGAGCTGGATGAAGACCTCCTGCGTCAGGTCTTCAGCTTCGGTGGCGTTGGCCACCATCCGCAGACACAAGCTGTAAACGCGCCGATGATGACGTTTATAAATCGTCTCGAACGCCTGCATGTCCCCGCGCGCTGACGCCTGCGCCAACTCATAATCCGAAAGAGAATTCGACGCGACGTTGTTCGTCCCATCTGTGGTCACGCTTTTCGCCTGCTCCTGAAGCGGGCATCACGGACTTTCATTTGAGGAGTGGGGCGCAGGATCAACGGGCTTTCAAGAAGCTCTGCGCTGCGTTTCGGCGCCTGTGATGCCACTTTATTTTGTGCGGTTGCTCTCTTATTTGAACAATTTTGCCTGCCGCCCCCTCAGTGCGGTTCGCGGCAGGGTAATGCAACGGCGGGCATATTAGCTCAATGCGCCGAAATGCCGCAACAAAGCCGACAGATTAAAGCTAATCTACAGCTCGGGCGCAAAGGTTTTCGACGAATCTTAGTCGCAATGATGATAGCAGCACCCCCGCCGCGCGCAGTGTCGTACCAACCCCAAGTGTTTCGAATCTAAATCAGACCAGGTAAGAGTGGGATAGACATTAGTCCGCCCGTTCCCATTTATGAGCCCGTTCCCATTTATGAGATGGATAGACTAATGTCCGTCTCGCCCCCGCCTGTTCCTAATAATGGGGAATGGGGAATGGGGAATGGGGAATGGGGAATGGGGAATGGGGAATGGGAAATGGGGAATGGGGAATGGGGAAAAAATGCTATTCCTATTCTCCCACTCCCTACTCCCCATTCCCCATTCCCTTCTTTAACGAATGGCCGCGTTACCGAGCGCGCGCAGGTTGCTTAGAGTATTCACCCATTGATTATCGAGGTCTTGTGAGATGACGCCGGTCTGTTTCACTGTTTGCCACATCTGCTGAGCGGTTTGAGTTTCGGCCCGCAATTGCTGACCGGCGCGTTGTCTGGTGTAAGCGTCGGTCGAAGGCGCGGCCAGAGACCTGGCGTAAGTCAGCAGAAAGGTCAGAGTGTCAAATAGCTGCCTTTCGGTCGGCGTCGTTCTACGCGATCCAAACTGCTCGGCGGTTCCGTCATTATTCATCCACAGGTTGACGGCCGCCGCGTAATTCGATCGCAGGATTTCGATCTGATTGGCGACCTGTCTGGCCAGAGATGGAATATTGCCGGCCGAAGACGTGGGGGGCGGAAAATTGCCAAATGACCCGTCAGATGGACCGGCGACGGGCCTGATCCGACCGGATTGAGATCTTGGCGGAGAATAGGGTTGCCGGATTGACGGCGCCTGCTGTGATAAAGCTTCCGCACGGGCCGAAGTCACCCCCTGGCCGATCGCCAGGTACCTGGAGCCATTTAGTCCGCGAATGACGATGCGGCGGATTTGGCTGTTGCGATCTTCCACGCAGATCTCCGGCGCGGACGGATGGGAAATTCGCTTGACGCCGAATTGGGAAGGTGGAATTCCCAAGAGCCGGATGTCCAGTGTGTCTCGGGGTTGAATTTCATGGTTGGTATAAATGCGCCAGCCCGTGGTCGAGGTCTCCGCAGTGACCACGACTCGCAGCAGACCGTCGTTGCCTCGCTCGGCGCGGGCGTCATAGACCGGGACTCGCGACCATTGCGTCCTGATCGAATTGGGATCGTATGGGATGGAGTCTTGCTGGCGACCTTGCAGCGGAAGAGGCCTCGTAATCCGCGTCCCCCTTGTCCCGCTTGTTCCTCCTCTAAGGCTGATGGGCTGCACCAATTGCAGATTGAATCTTTCGCCCGGGTCGATGTCAACGTTCTTGCCTTTCATTATCAGCACGGCGGTCAATCCGGCCGCCGCGCCGACCCCGCCGCCCGCCAGTATGCTTGCCCCGGTGACCACCCCAACACCGGCGCCCGCCGCCGCGCCTCCGGATGTAACCAGAATGTCGCGTCTGGTCGATGACTTCGCCCTCAGATCGCCTTCCTCATCGATCGGGTTGCTGCCGCCGATGAGCGTGGCGCGCAATGGGAGTCTTCTGCCGTTTCCGAAATCGACATAGTCGAAAGCCAATCCCAATTCTCCCGATCTATGCGCCCACCTGGCTTTCTTGACGCTTGCGACGTGGCCTTCGACTATCGCGCCTGATTGCAGCAAAGTCCGTCCGCCCGCGTCAACCACCGGGGTCGCAATGCGCGCCAGGAAACGGTCGCTGACCTGCGCCGTTCCCGAATTGAGCTTCGTGTCCATCTCGATTACTAAGACCGTCCCGTCCGGAATCACAGTGGTTCCGGCGGCCAATATCGGCGTGCCCTCCAATTCGCGTCCGGATGGCGGGCGACCTAACCGGCGTTGTGCGAATACCTCGGTTGTCGAAGCGAATCCCACACACAACAGGATCACCACAGCCAGAGCCGCCGGGGCTGATCTCTTAGGGTCCCACGATTTAAACTTTTTTTTCATAACACTCTCTCACATCTGGCCTTTTTTTCTGGCCTTTTGTTTCGCCTGGGACTGAAGCCGGCGCCCCACAAGAACCCAAGCGAGATTGAACTTGCAAGGGGAGATGAG
>DATEMG010000174.1:0-11207 GCA_035275805.1 Blastocatellia bacterium | reverse complement strand
CGCAGGGCGCGCCAGAATACAGAGATGGTTCACTACTTCTCTGTGTTCTGGGGCGCCCTGCGGTGGCTATTCATTCCGGGCCTCTTGCCAATTCCCGTCTCAGTCCCTGGGGACCAGCCACGGCGGATACACAGGTAACGGAAGGAACTGTTTCTCGAAGTCGATTAGCGAAGGGTCAATCGCAAAAGCGTAGAGTTGAGTATCCAGATTCGGATTCAGATCATTATCGCTGACTATGTAGAGCACATGCCTGCCGTCAGGAAGGTTCGGCCCCCAGGCAAGCGCTTCAATCTTCTCGGCGATTGTCGGCGCAAGGTTGAATGCGGGGTCCAGCAGGTCGATGAACAACGTCTTTTTGACGGGCGTGATGTCCTCAGGCAACGGGCCGGCGGGAAGGGAGTCAACCCCGGAGACATGCGTCGCCCCGTTGATATCAATCTTGTATATTGTTTTTCTCGTCGGGGCTTGAGGCGGCGTTTGCAGATTAGACCTGTTGTCTCGTTCCACGACCAGAAATTCATGATCGTTGATTGCGAGAATCTCGCTCACGCCCTGGCCGCGGTTGATCGCGTCTAACACGTAAACGTATTCATGTTTTCTTCCCGTCAGGAGATCGATTTTAAGGATGCGGTTGTTCAGGCCACGGCGGTCAGTCGTCCCCGGGTTGAGCCCATTATCCTGAATCAGGGCGTTTTGCATTATCCCGAACAGAAACCTGTCGTTGGGGCTGATCGCCAGACCCTCCATGCCTCGATTTGCCTGGCGTCCCGAAGTGTTGAGCAGCAATTCGGCGTTAGGGTCGTCGCTCGGGGCGTCGATCTCATACTTTGAAGGAATGTTGAGGCGACGCAACGCGCGCCCGAAGAGGTTAAACTCAAAGATATTCGGACCATACTCATCCGAGATGAAGAAGGTTCCAAACAATCCGAGTCGAATCCCCTCTGGATCGAACCGCAAGGCGCGGCGATCGTTGTTCTGGTTAAAAGATCCGGCCGCGCCGACCAAAACTTGACCGCGTTCGTTCCTGAGTAGACGCGTGTCTAATAGCGCGACGTTGATGTTCGGGAATGGAGCCCCCGTGGCGGTTGTGATCTTGAGAAAGTGAACGCGATCGAGGTACGGGACGTCGGTTAGACCGTCGAAGGGCCCACGATCCGGCGCGGCAATATAAACATGGTTATGACCTGTATAGGTCAGCGCGGAGCCAAAGCCGCCAAACAGCGCATTGGGAACGCAATTAGCAGGGTTTCCCGCCTGGCAGATATTGCCTGTAAGACCAGACTTGTCGAGCGCGACGCCGGGAACAAAACCTCTGCCGATCAGTGTAATTCCAACAGGAGGGGCGGCTCCAAGAGTCGAGCCGAAAAGTGCGACAACAGCCAGGGCTATACCACGAATTTGTTTCATTGTGCTTATCCTTTTGAGTTAAATGTGAGCTGGGCGAGCGGAAACTTAGCAGGGCGGGAATAATTTCTTGTAAAGCGGCTATGAAGTTTTTGTAAACTCCATGTCGACAAGACCGACATCGCGGGAGAAAAGGCCGAGGCCTGCAGCCGAAGTTACACTAAAAAGCAATCGCCACTTCTCGACGCCCGTTTCCTGATCAGACGAAGCCGCAAACAGGGCGATTAAACAAATCCCCCCACATCATACCTGCATTAACTTACCGCCATAGGTTGGCGCGCGACATGATTTTGTCCGCTTCGCCGCGAGACAAGAAAAACCCGAAGGGAGAAAGGGAATAATGCAACATTTACCTGATTCGTATTCGCCGCCCGACCCCGATAAACCGGAAAGCCGGCGAACGCTGGAGCATTTCACCGGCTGTCTGGTGGGCGGCGCGGTGGGCGACGCGCTGGGCGCGCCGGTCGAGTTCCACAGCATTGATTTGATCCGCAACAAATACGGATCGGCGGGGATCACAGGCTACGATGTCGCTTATGGCCGGCGCGGGGCGATCACCGACGACACGCAGATGACGCTCTTCACGGCGGAAGGGCTGTTGCGCGCCATCGCGAGGCGGCGTCACAAAGGCGTTTGCCGTCCGGCGTCCGTGATCCATCGCGCTTATATCCGCTGGCTGCGAACGCAAGGCGATTGGAGCCGCGCGCATTTTTCGCAGGACGAGATGGACGGCTGGTTGATCGGGGCGTCAGGCCTGCACAGCCGCCGCGCGCCTGGCAATACCTGTTTGTCGGCGCTGCGCGGCGAGGAGATGGGGGAGATGCAGCGGCCGTTGAATAACAGCAAAGGCTGCGGCGGCGTGATGCGCGTGGCCCCGGTCGGCCTGGTCGCCGAAGACGAAGAGCAGGCCTTCAGCCTCGGCTGCGAAGCCGCGGCCATTACGCACGGCCACCCTTCCGGCTATTATTCCGCCGGTTGTTTCGCGACGATCGTTTACCATTTGATGTCGGGGCGCCCACTGCCTGAGGCCATCGAACTTGCGCTGCGGATTTTAGAGAGGCCGGAAAACGACGAGCATGAAGAGTGCGCGGAGGCGGTTCATCGGGCCGTGGCGATGTGGCGCATCGGCGATCTGAATCCATCGCCTGAAGTAATCGAACGGTTGGGCGGCGGCTGGGTGGGCGAAGAGGCGTTGGCCATCTCGCTCTACTGCGCGCTGGTGGCGCAAGAGGACTTCACGCGAGGCGTGTTGCTGGCGGTCAACCACAGCGGCGACAGTGACAGCACAGGAGCGATTACAGGCAACCTGCTCGGCCTGACGCTGGGCGCCGGAGCGATCCCTGAAAAATGGCAGTCCGAACTGGAATTGCGCGCGGAGATCGAGGCGATGGCGGGCGATCTGTTCAAGCGGTTCGAGGACACGAAGGCCTGGTGGAATCGTTACCCGGGTTAGATATTGTCACTAACAAACCAGATCTGGTTTCAATCGTGTATACGGGATCAGCAATTGGGTTTTCGGCAGAGAATATGTCAATAGAACGCGGACGACGCGGATGGGCGCGGATCATCTCGGATAAAACCAGAAAAGATCGGCTTCAATCCGCTCTATCAGCGTCATCCGCGTTCTATTAACCCGTACACCGATGTGAGAACCGTTCTATTTGATCTCTCAGCCTTGACGAAAAGGAACAAGCGGAGGATTTCGGTCGCCGAACAGGGGCTGATGCCAATATGGATAAATCGGCGTCGTCTGGCTGGCCACGTCGAGTTTCGCGACCTGTTCATCCGTCAGGCTCCATCCGACAGCCCCGAGATTTTGTCTCAGTTGCGCCTCGTTGCGCGCGCCTATGATCACGCTCGCTACCGTCGGGCGCCGCAACAGCCAATTCAAGGCGATTTGCGGCGCAGTTTTTCCGGTCTCCTCCGCCACTTCGTCCAAAACATCGACGACCCTATAAAGCAGTTCGTCGGGAACCGGCGGCGCCTTGTCCGCCGTCTGATGAAGTCTGCTGTCTTTGTGGAGCGGCTGATTGCGGCGGATTCTTCCGGTGAGCCGCCCCCACCCCAGAGGACTCCAGACGATCGTTCCGACCTTTTGATCTAGCGCCAGCGGCATCAGTTCCCATTCGTATTCGCGCCCGATCAACGAGTAGTAAGCCTGATGCGCCACGTAGCGCGACCATCCGTATTTTTCCGAGACGGCTAGCGACTTCATCAAGTGCCAGCCGGAGAAATTGGAGCAGGCGAGATAACGCGCTTTGCCGCTTCGAACCAGATCATCGAGCGCCCTCAAGGTCTCATCAACAGGAGTCAGCCCGTCGAACCCGTGCATCGTATAAATGTCTATGTAGTCCGTGTTGAGCCGGCGCAGACTTGCCTCGCAAGCGCGAATCAGATGGTGGCGCGAAGAGCCGGCGTCATTCGCGCCTTCGCCGGTCTGATAAAAAGCCTTGGTCGAGATCAGAACTTTATCTCGCCGGCCTTCGACGGCCTTGCCGAGAATCTTTTCCGACAGGCCGTCAGAATAGACGTCCGCCGTATCGAACAGGTTGACGCCCGCCTCCAAACAGATGTCGATCAGCCGGCTCGCCTCGGCCGCGTCGCTGCTGCCCCAGGCGCGGAAAAAATCATTTCCGCCGCCGAAAGTGGCCGCGCCAAAACTGAGCGCGGGAACCTTCAAACCAGAGCCGCCAAGTAATCTATATTCCACGTACTATTCCCTCCCATTTAATTGAATGCTGTGCAAAATAAAACTGAATACAACCAACTACTCACTATGAATCCCGCGCATAAATCAGGAGACGCCTGGGTACTGTTCGCTTCCAGCGTGCAGTCTCGGACACTTGCACAATCGTTTTTCAATGCGCTTCCTGCCGAGACTGCACGCTGGAAGCGAACAGTACCCAGGTTTGCGCCAATCAATGTGTTGATGGTAATGGGTTTTTATTTGCGTCGCCTCAAAGCCCGGCCCTCTGCTCGCATCCGTAACCAGAGCTATTTTTCCTTGTTCACTCATGCCCTTCTCCTCGCTTTGATGTTTTTACATATTTACAATTATCTATGTCATTGCGCAAAAAAAAGCGAAATCATTCGGGCCATTGACAGTCGTAACCGGAAATCGCGATCTTCTGAACCATCCCGAAGCGTCGCGGGCCGGCGAGGGCCTTGTCCACTTTTTGGAAACGCCTGTTGTCCAGGCGCTTCCATGATTCGCATAGACATATTGATAGACATCTATAAGTCTTGTCAAGAGGCGCCGAATAAAACCGAATATGGACATTAACAAAAAACTGGCGGTAGGATGGCGCGTGGCAATGGTCAAGAACGACTCCATCTTCCGGACTAACATGAAAGTCGCCTTCGGAATGAAAGCTCATTCCGGCTGGGCGGCCCTGGTCGTCGTCGGCGAATGTGACGACGGCCTGGTGGTCGCCGACCGGCGTCGCATCGAACTCGTTGAGGACGAGTGGGCGAAGCAGCCGTATCACGCCGCAGAAGACTTAAAGCCGGATGCGGCGCGAGACCTGGTTAAGCGCGGCGTCGAAGCCGCGCGCCGGATCGCAGTCCGAGAGATGCGAGCCGCCGTGAAGCGAGAGCGAGATTGGGAAAACGAAGTTGCGGGCTGCGCCGTGCTTGTCGGAGATCCAATGCCAGATTGGAGCGTCGAGGAGATCCTTTCGGTACACTTCCGCATGCACAAAGCGGAGGGCGTTCTATTCAGGGACGCCCTGATCCGCGCCGGAAAAGCGTGCGAACTGAGGGTGGTCGAAATCCCTGAGAAGACGCTGGCGCCATATGCCGAGGCCGCGCTCGGAATCCCGGCGGGCGGCCTGGCAAAGGAGATTGCGAGACTCGGCAAGACTGCCGGTCCGCCTTGGGGAAAAGACCAGAAGGACGCCGCCCTTGCCGCTCTGGTCGCGTTGCTAGGGCGTTCGAAGTGATGGAAACGACGCCTTAATGACGCCTGAGCGTTGGCGTTCCGAAATCGCCATGCTTCTTCCTCAATCCCAGACCTTGACGCCTCCGTCACTTCATTTCAGAACGTAGCGCGCCACTATCCAAAGCTTATCAATCTGAGTGGAGACGTCATTTTTTCGCCTCCGTCAGTTAATCGAACGGCGGGGGACCAAATCGACATGCCGGCGGAAATATTTTTACTGCCGTAGATTGGTCTGGTTTTTGTCGAGTCTGACGTTTTCCCCGGCCATTGGATAGTCGGCTTATCCGGACGTATACTTCGGGTGATTATGCCCCTTCTTTCTCCTCGCCGGCCAGGCGGTATTTGATCAGATACGTCAAGGATTCAAATGAAAATGATAAAACGACGAGATTTTGTACGGATCGGTATGTTGAGTGGCGTTGCCGCGGCAATCGGATGCGAGCGTCGTCCGCCTTCGTCCAACGCCTCAAATCAAACTCCGACGGTCGGCTCATTCGAACTGGATGAGAAGACCATTGCCGAGTTGCAGGAAGCGATGAAGTCCGGCGGCATGACCGCGCGATCTATCGCTGATAAATATTTATCGCGCATCGCGGCCATTGATAAACAGGGGCCTCGTCTCAATTCGGTCATCGAAATCAATCCGGAAGCGCTGGCCGCAGCCGACCTCCTCGACGCGGAGCGAAAAAGCAAAGGCCCGCGCGGCCCTATGCACGGGATTCCGGTCTTGATCAAGGACAACATTGACACAGCGGATCGAATGGCGACGACCGCCGGCTCGCTGGCTCTCGAAGGCTCGATCGCGCGGCGCGACGCGTTCATCGCGCAGAAACTGCGCGACGCAGGCGCGGTCATACTCGGCAAGACTAACCTCAGTGAGTGGGCCAACTTTCGCTCTACACACTCATCCAGCGGTTGGAGCGGTCGCGGCGGTTTGACCCGCAATCCCTATGCGCTCGACCGCAACCCTTGCGGATCGAGTTCGGGTTCAGGCGTGGCGGTCTCCGCCAATCTTTGCGGCGTCGCGATAGGGACCGAGACCGACGGCTCGATCGTCTGCCCGGCCAGCACGAACGGAATTGTGGGCATCAAGCCGACTCTGGGGCTGGTCAGCCGTTCGGGAATCATTCCGATTGCGCATAGCCAGGATACGGCGGGACCGATGGCCCGCACTGTCACCGACGCCGCAATTCTACTGGGAGCAATCGTCGGCGCTGATCCGCGAGACGCCGTCACTCAGGAGAGCGCCGGCAAGTCTTTCACCGATTACACGAGATTTTTGGACCCAAACGGGTTGCGTGGCGCGCGCATTGGGGTCGCTCGCAAGTATTTCGGCTTCAACGATGAAGTGGACCGGCTGATGAACGAGGCGATCGAAGTCATGAAGCGTTCGGGCGCGACCGTCATTGATCCTGTAGACCTTGCGACGTCGAGGGAGTATGAAAACTCCGAAATCGAGGTTTTGTTATACGAGTTCAAACACGACCTCAACAAATACCTATCGGAACTCGGCCCCGATGCGCGCTTCCGTTCGCTCAAAGAGATTATCGAGTTCAACGAGAAGAATCGCGCCCGTGAGATGCCTTACTTCGGCCAGGAATTTTTTCTCAGAGCCGAGGCGAAAGGGCCTCTCACAAGCCCGGAATATCTCAACGCGTTGGAAAAGAATCGACGGCTGTCGCGTAAGCAGGGGATTGACGCGGTGATCGCCAAAGACCGTCTGGACGCCATCGTGGCGCCGACCGGCGGCCCTTCCTGGACGACTGATCTGCTCAACGGCGACCACTTCACTGGAGGAAGTTCGAGTCCGGCAGCGGTCGCCGGTTATCCGGCCATCAGCGTTCCGGCAGGCTTCATTCACGGGCTTCCGGTCGGGATCTCGTTTTTCGGCGCGGCCTACAGCGAACCCACGATGATCAAGCTGGCGTTTGCTTACGAGCAGGCGACGAAGCATCGCCGGGCGCCGGGATTTTCGCCGACACTGACTTTGGGCAGTTTGTAAACCTGCGTCCGGTTCGTCGGGCATGATGATTTCGCAGCGCGCGATCCGGGGCGATCACTCAATTAATGCGCCTCTAAGTGAATGATGTGTCACAAACCCTGAACTTGTTCGTCTTCTCTTGTGGGAAGATAATTCCAAATGATCATGCAGGATGTGAACCGTCGCAGTGTCGTTTTCGAACAGTCTCGGCGCCGTCTCTTCGGCCTCGCCTATCGAATGCTCAGTTCAAAAGCCGACGCCGAGGACATGGTTCAGGAGGCTTATCTTCGCTGGCATCAGGCGCCTGCGGATGAGATCCGTTCCCCTGAAGCCTGGCTTGTTACTGTCGTGACCAGGCTCTGCATAGACCGCCTGCGTTCGGCTGCCGCCGAGCGCGAAACATACCCGGGGATGTGGCTGCCAGAGCCGCTCTTTGGCGAGTCGCCGGATGAGCAGGTCGAACTCGCCTCCAATCTCTCGATGGCATTTATGATTCTGCTCGAACGACTCGCCCCGGCGGAGCGCGCGGCGTTTTTACTGCGCGACGTGTTCGATTGCCCTTACTCCGAGATCGCCCGGATCATTGGCAAGAGCGAGGCCGCTTGCCGTCAAATAGTGAGCCGGGCGAGGGATCGCGTCCGGCGCGACCAGCCGCGGTTTGAAGCAAGTGAGGAAGATCGCCTCAGGCTAATGAAGAAGTTCGCTACGGCGATAGACGCGAATGATGAGCAAACACTCCTGGCGCTTTTTGCGGAAGATGCGACTCTCACATCGGACGGAGGTGGCAAGACCCCCGCGGCGCGCAACGTCATTCGCGGCCCCGAACGCCTCACCCGCTTGTTTCTGGCGGTGGCGCGCAAGCTTAAAGGAAAAGTTACAAGGACATTCCTGACGATTAACGGCGAACCGGGCCTCGTGACATTCGTTGACGGGCGTCCGGTCTCGGCGCTGTCGTTCGTCACAGACGGCGCCCGCATCCACACCCTCTATAACATACTGAATCCCGACAAACTGAAAGATATTAACCAATCAGAAAAATAGGCTCATTGAAGTGGCTGGTGTCACAAAAAGCGATCTCCGCCGTCTTCGTATTGAGACCGGTTATCGCGTCCGAGTTGAGCGTCTCATACGCAGGGTCGAACCCATGACGGATGCGATCTCGGTTTAGTCTTTAATTCTTAAAGGAGAAGGAAATGACACAACGATTGAATGCTTTTGAAGTCGCTCAAGGGCCGATTAAAGCAATGCTTGGTTTGGAGACGTACCTGGCAAAATGCGGCCTTGAGGCGCCCTTGCTTCACCTCCTGAAGCTACGGGTGTCGCAGATCAACGGCTGCGCTTATTGCATTGACATGCACTGGAAAGACCTGATGGCGGGTGGCGAGACCGAGCAACGGCTTTATATGCTCGACGCGTGGCGCGAGTCGCCGTTCTATTCCGATCGCGAGCGAGCGGCTCTGGCCTGGGCCGAAGCGGTGACGCTCGTCACCGAGGGGCATGTCCCCGACGAAGTCTTCGAGGATGCGCGCAAGCAGTTCAGCGAGGCCGAGTTGGCGAATCTCACACTGGCCGTCGTGGCCATCAACGGCTGGAATCGTCTCAACATCGCTTTCCGCACGGTTCCCGGATCGTACCAACCGGCGGCCGCGCATGCGACGGGGCCACGACACTGATATTCGGGTCCGCCATATCTTTGAAGCCTGACTAGGGCGGATTGCAATTGCGTGTACGGTGTGGGGCGATTTGTTTAATCGCCCTGTTTGCGGCTTTGTCCGATTGGGAAACAAGCGCGAGTAAACAACTCGCGCCACAACTCCCGTTCACGCAATCGCAATCCGCTCTAGTGTCTTACACATCATGGAGATTCGTGCGCTTTCGCTGTCGGCTCAAGCCTGCCTGATTCAATTGCGGTCCCAGGGAAACGGCGCCGTCGGCTGATTCACAAAACGCCGCATTTTGAGGGTGATCTTCCCTCCGGCGCCAGGTCCCAATCGGACTGTAAACTCCCTCGCATTCAGCGGAACAGTCTGACCGTTCCATTCAACTGCATCAAACTGGTGCTCGGCATAACCACCGGCCTGGACAACGAGTTCCCGACCCTCTATCTGATTGACGTTGACCAGCGTGACAGTCACAGAATCGGCGGTCATCCTCTCGACCAACGCCGCGACGTCTTCAGGAACGCCGGGGCGGCGTTTGACAGGATCAAAATACCGCAAGTTGCTGAACAGCGCCCTGGCCCGTAGATCAGGCGGCAACCCGCCCCACGTGAGTTGCATGAGCGCGCCCACGGTGGCTGGGTTGAAGCTCATTGGGTCGTCCGCCAGTCGCGTGTCGGGCGTGGTGTCGTCATTGCGCATGGCTTGTACGCGGCCGCGCACCCGCTCCAAATCGCGGCGCAGCGATTCCTCCGGGAACCTGGGGTTGCGTCCTTCCAGGAACTCCAGCCAGCCGTCCTGCGGCGCCCGCTCGCGGTCCTCCTTCTTCATGGTGAGGAAATACGCTTCGAGCGCGTAGGCGTTGAATTTCTCCGGCGTGTAGGCGTACCAGCCTTGATCGCCGCGCATGTGCGGGTAGATGTTCCGGCCGTTCTCCACCTTCACATTCGCATTGATGGCGTCGGCCTGTTTGCGCCACGCCTCGACGTATTTGTCGTCCCCGGTCAACAGGTAAGCGTTCATAAACCCGATGAAACTCCACGGTACGCGGTTGCGGTTCGCGAACTCGCCGGTCTGCGGAACTTGCACAGTGAAGCCCCATCCATAAGTACCGCCGTACCACTTCCCCTCGCACTCCCCGCCTATCTTCCCATCAAGCCCGACGTTCGACGGAATGATGTTTCCGTTCGCCGTCATTCGCCCGAGCCATGCGTCCGCGTATTCCAGCAACCAATCGCGATACTTCTTATCTCCCGTGACCATGTAGGCGTTCAAAGCCAGGGTCGTGCTGAGCAGATTGAGTGGATGGTCGCCGGCGACGTCGGTGTAATCTTTGAAGTGAGCCAGCATTTGCTCGTAGCTTTGTTCACCGTGCACCAGGCGCGTGAAGCGGTTTTCCACTTCGATCGGGTCGCCGGCCCAGTCCAGCGCGGTCGCCTTACGCAACAACGGCCCACGGCTCCCGTTGATCATGCTGCGAATAAGCTTGAGCTTCGGATCGTAGTTGAGAGCTCCCGGGTCTTCATTCATATAGAAGCCAGCGTAACGCCGCGCCCGCAATCTGTAATTCGAGTCGTAAGGGGCTGAGAGCCCCATGGCGTTGAAGACGCGCAGTCCTTCGGCGTTGTGCTGCCAGTCGAACATAACGGGAAACTCTTTGTAATACATCCCGTCCCTGGCCATCGGGACCTGGACGGTCCTGGCTTCGGTGTATTGTCGTATATGCCCTTCCAGCGCCTTCACATACATCCGTCGTACGACGTCGGGCGCGCCGAGCGCGTGCAACTCCGGCCACAGCGCGCAGTTCTCGATCGCGTCGTCCGGCCCGTCATCGCCGCCCCACCGTGTGACGCACAATAAATAACCGCGCTCGTCGAAGTAACGGGCGAAGAATTCCTCACATGCCGCCGTGTTTGCGCGGATCAATTCGCGCTCCAGCAATGCCCAAACCGGCGGAGACATCGGAGTATTGACATTGATCCTGGGGGCGGCGAACAGCAGCGTAGACGGAAGGGCGCAACCCAAGAGGATGAGAAACAAACAGACGCGGCAGACGAATCGTTTCATGGACCAACTCCTGTGATGGACGGCGTCAACTCACTTTTTGTTACGGTACGGGGAGCGTGCTCACGCTCCCCGTACCGTAACACACATTTTTCCTGATTGGATGAAGCCCCAAACAGGGCGATTAAACAAATCGCCCCACACTCTGCCTGCATTTGCT
>DATEMG010000173.1:0-9996 GCA_035275805.1 Blastocatellia bacterium | reverse complement strand
GGGAATGGGGAATGGGGAATGGGGAATGGGGAATGGGGAAAAAAGATACTACTCCCTACTCCCCACTCCCTACTCCCCACTTTACGATCAGAACAACTTCTCTTGCGGCGGCTTCACGCCCTTCAACCGCAGATAGATCGTCGTCTGGCCGCGGTGATGGGTTTGATGCTCGAAGGCTTTGTCCATCGCGGAACCGCGCGTCGCGTCGAACCTGCCGAAGAGTTTGACGGGCTCGTCCATCTTCTTCACATCCATTCCTTTGACCGAGCTGATGACGAAATCGTAACTCTCCATAACGATCTTTGTCAGACCGGCTTTGGTCTTGTACTCATCCATCTTTTCCAGGTTCTTGCCCTGTTGCGGATTGGCTATTCCCAGCGCAGTCGCAGCAAACCCGAAGTTGCCGCTGGCAAGATGGAGCATCTGTTCGGCGAAGCTGCGGATGTCCGGCGTCGGTTTGAAGCTGACGCCCTCTTCCGGCATGGCGTCGAGATATTCTTTGGTGTAATCCCTGGCGCGCGTCCAATCGGCTACCAACGCTGCGACGGGGTCAGCCGGCGCGGCTTTAGCCACGGGCTGCATGGCGGCGCCTGTAGCCTGTTGCGCAAAGCAGACCAGACCGAGCGCGGCGCAGATTGCAAAGGCGCTGGCCAGATATCGAAAAGCTCTGATGTGATATTTCATATGCTCTCCCTCGTTAGGTTGATTGTTAGGCGACTATCCTTGATTCATATATCCAGTGGTTGGGTTGAAAATATCGAAGACAGTTTTGAACATACCTGCAAATGTGATATTTGACCGCATCCAGATTGCGACGCCGTAGGATTATAGCCGAGCTTAGACGCAGGCCGGTTGTAAAATCTTGTAAAACGAACACAGGCAGGACATATTTTAGTCTGTCAGCAGCTTGAACTCGGGGACAGACCAGAGGCTGTTCCACTCCGATTTAAAACTAGAGGAAGGTCTCCATTAGCATCCAGCCGGTCACGAGCAGCAGCAACGCGACCGCCAGGCCGTAAAACGCAAATTTGAGCTTCGCCCCAAACCCTGGCCCTCGCACTTCGTATTCAAGGAGCGCGGGCTGTCGTCGCGCATTCAGCGGAATTTCGGTGGTTACCTTTCTTTTGGAGGCTTTGCGAGCTCTCTTTTTATCTTTTTCGTTTGAGAATACGAGCAATCCGAATACCAGACGCCTCTCGGGGTCTTCAATGGCGGCTGGGTCCGCTCCCATAAAAAGCGTCTCGATTTTATGCACCTTCGCCATTGCGGCTCGCGCGATGGCCTCGGCTTCGGCCCTCTTCTGCTCGGCCTCCTGCGCCCTGGCCGTCGCCTCAAGAGCCATAGTGAAAAGCTCCGCCCTCCGTTTTTCCAATTCCGCGATAACTCGCTTGATCTTTTGGCCGGCAGAAGGGTTGAGCGGGGCGAGCAGGCCGGATATTGGAGGCGTCGCCTCCTGTTCATATTGATGCTGTGGTGGCAGTGTGCCGCTTTGGAGCGCCTCTTTCTTGGGAGGGACGACCAGGATTTCGCGTTGAAGTCTACCTGATCCCAGGGGGATATATGTTCGCTCTAGCATATTGTCGTTTCGTTTGCTTTGCTAGTATTTGTATCATCGCCGCTCGTGGCGCTGATTATCAAGGTAAACCTTGTGAAGGTGGCGAGATAATAGCACCATAGTCTTCAGTAGACAAATCTTCTTCTGCTAATATGTCATTTCGATCTTCGATCGAGGTCGGCGCGGCGGCGAGCCGGCGCCACAGGCCGAACAACAAATGCGGAGCGATCATGGAAGAAATTTTTGGGCGCAACGGTTTGATTGCGCGACACCATCCGGATTATGAATACAGGCCCGGCCAACTGGCGATGGCCCAGGCGGTGGCCGAAGCCCTGGACCAGCGCAGTCACCTGCTCGTCGAAGCCGGCACCGGCATCGGAAAAACACTGGCCTACCTCGTCCCCGCAATCGCCACGGGCCGCCGCGTAATAATCTCGACTGGCACGAAAAATCTGCAGGAGCAGATATTCTACAAAGACATCCCCTTCCTGCAATCGATCCTCCCGAGGAAGTTCAAAGCGACCTACCTGAAGGGGCGCTCGAATTACGTTTGCCTGAACCGACTGAAGCGCGCCGAGTCCAGCCCGGTGCTGGATGGATTGGAAGAAATGGACTATTTCGACCTGGTCAACAAGTGGGCTTACCGTAGCCAGACGGGCGACCGGGCTGAACTCACCGACTTGCCGGAAAAGATCTCGTTCTGGCGGCACATCGACGCGAGATCAGACATCTGCATCGGCCAGAAGTGCCCTAGCTTTGACCCTTGCTTCATCACGAAAGCCCGCCAGGCTGCGCTCGAATCGGACGTCGTCATCGTCAACCATGCGCTCTTCTTCGCCGACCTCGCGCTGCGCGACAAGGAGTGGGGGCAGGTCCTACCCGATTACAGCGCAGTGATCTTTGACGAGGCCCACCAGATCGAGGACATCGCCGCGCAATATTTCGGCGCGAGCGTGTCCAGTTATCAGATCGACGACCTGCTCGGCGACATCTCGCGTTTGATTTTGACTGACATAGACGCCTCGCGCGAGATCACGAAGGCCTCGGCGCGCGTCTCCACGATGGCCGACAACTTCTGGACGAGTTTCTCGGGCGCCGATCCGCGCTCTTCGTCCAGGACCTTCGACGGTGAGGGAAGATTCGTGTTGCGCCCGGACATGTTCGTCCGCAAACTGCGCGGGGGCGAGTTCGAAGCGACCGCGGCCGGCGAGCGCTTCGTCAATCTGAAGACCGCGCTCCAACGTTTGAAAGGGGCGCTACAGGTCGTCAAGGGCGCGCCGCCTGAGATGGAGGCGACGCTGCGGCGCGTCGAGCAGATTCTCTTCGACCTCGAATTCATCGTGGGCGCCGACGACGAATTGTTTGTTTATTGGGCCGAGCGGCGCGGGCGCGGGGTCTTCCTGCAAGCCACTCCGATAGACGCTTCGGGCATCTTGAACGACCGCCTCTTCTCCCATGTCGAGACTGTGGTGCTGACCTCGGCCACGCTGACCAGCGCCGGGTCCTTCGATTTCATCCGCTCGCGGCTCGGCGTCGAGCGGGCGGCGGAGTTGATCGCCGGGTCGAATTACGATTACCAAAATCAGTCGCTGCTCTACCTGCCGCCCAATATGCCCGACCCGCGCGACGCCGGGTTTCAGCAGGCGGCGGCCGGCGAGATCGTCAAAATTCTCAACGCCAGCCGGGGACGCGCCTTCGTGCTCTGCACCAGCTATTCGCAGATGGAGGCGCTGCGCGAGATGGTCGAATTCAAGATCGATTTCCCGATCCTCATGCAGGGCGAAGGCTCGCGCTCGGGCATCCTGGACAAGTTCCGCTCGACGCCGAACGCCGTCCTCTTCGCAACTTCGAGCTTCTGGCAGGGCGTAGACGTGCGCGGCGAAGCCCTTTCATGCGTGATTATCGACAAGCTACCTTTCGCCGTTCCGTCCGATCCCGTGATCGGCGCGCGGCAGCGCTACATCGATAGTCACGGCGGAAACAGCTTTAACAGCTACTCGGTCCCCGCGGCGATCATCAACCTGAAACAGGGTCTGGGACGGTTGATCCGCAGCGCGACCGACCGCGGCGTGCTCTCGATCCTCGACCCCAGGATCGTCACCAAGGGCTACGGACAGCAGTTCAGGAAGAGCCTGCCGCCGTCGCGCGTCACGCGAAAGATTGAGGACGTCGAGAGTTTTTTCAGCGCCGCAAACAGTTAGACGAAAGCGCTATGGCGGCGCCTTTGCGCCTTTGCGTCTTTGCGAGAGATGGGCCTCCTTATTCAGGCGGCGGTTCTCGCCAAGGCGCAAAGACGCAAAGGCCGCGAAGGAGAAACGACCACTACTGGAGATGTTCTTCCTGACAAAACCTTCACGCGAACGCATTCAACGACTCATCGATATCTCGCGAAAGGCGCCTTTCAACTACGCCGAAGTCGGCCAGTCGCTCGGGCCAAAGCCGGCAGGTTACGCCTCCAATCACGGCCGCGTCAGGCTGGGCTACGGCGAGGCGGTTTTCAACAGGGCTGTTGAAGCCCTGCGGAGTTGGAAGATGTTCGACCTCGGTTGGGTGAGCCTCTGCTGGCCCGAGGCGGAAATCGAGGTCGGAACTACCGTCGCCGCGCTCGCGCGCCATTTCGGGTTCTGGTCGCTTCATCCTGCGCGGATCGTTTTCCTGGTTGACGACGACGACGCGCGGACGCGCAGGAAAGGCTTCGCGTATGGCACGCTGCAGGGCCACGGCGAGCGGGGCGAAGAGACCTTCATCATTGAGCGGCTCCATGCGGACGACAGCGTCTGGTATGACCTACGCTCGTTTTCGGCGCCGGGGCAGGCGCTGACGGCGCTCGGCTATCCTATAGCGCGCATGCTGCAGAGACGTTTCGCGCGGGAGTCGACTCTGGCGATGCTGAAAGCGGTTGGAGAAGGCCGGGGCGATTAGCTATCATTCGTTCAGCGGGAGGCGTTCAGCGGGAGGCGTTCAGCGAGAGGCGTCTTGTTATTTCATTTCCCTATCAACATAACTTCACCGGAGGCTCCATGCCATCAAAGCGCAACTTTTTGCTGTGCGCTCTGCTGTGTCTGACCATTATTGCGAACATCGCGCCGGGCGGCGCCCGCGCGTCCGATCACAAAATCGATTGGGACGAGGTTCAACAGGAAGCCCTCGACCTCTTTATTCAATACCTAAAGATTGACACCACAAATCCGCCTGGCAATGAGATTCGCGCGGCGGATTTCTTTGCCGGCGTTTGCAAACGCGAAGGCATCGAGCATCAGGTCTTCGAACCTTCCCCGGGCCGCAGCACGATCTGGGCGCGGCTGCGCGGCGACGGGAGCAGGCGCCCAATTATTCTACTCAACCACACCGACGTCGTTCCGCACGACAAGGAGTTCTGGACGGTCGAGCCTTTCGGCGGCGCCGTCAAGGACGGGTTCATTTACGGGCGCGGCGCCCTGGACATGAAATCGCTCGGGATGGCGCAGTTTGTCGCGCTGCTGACGCTCAAACGCGCGCAGGTCCAGCTCAAACGCGACGTGATCTTCCTGGCCACGGCGGACGAAGAGGCCGGCGGATTGAACGGAGCGGGGTGGTTTGCGAAGAATCATCGCGAATTGATCGCCGACGCCGAATTCCTCTTCAACGAAGGCGGCAATAACATCGTGGACCCGAACGGGCGGGTCTTATCAATTGGCGTCGGGCCTTCTGAGAAAGCGCCCGCGTGGTTGCGATTGACATCCACCGGCGAATCGGGCCACGGTTCGACGCCGCGCCCGAACTCGTCGGTCAACCGGCTGCTGCGCGCCCTGAACCGGCTGCTCGATTACACGCCCCCGATCCGGTTGACGCCGGTCGTCGAACAGTCTTTCCGGTCCGTCGCGCCGTTAATGGCGCCGCTACAGGCGGCGAAATACGCCGACGTCCGCGAGGCGGTCAAGGATCCTGAATTTTTGCGACAACTCGAGAGCGACCCCTTCGCGCGCTCGATCATCCGAAACACGATCTCGATTACGATGCTGCAGGGGAGCAACAAAATCAACGTCATACCTTCCGCCGCCTATGCCGAGATCGACACGCGGCTCACGCCCGGCGAAAAACTCGACCGCTGGATCGCCGAGTTGCGCGGCGTGATCAAAGACGATTCGATCAAGATCGAGCCGGTCCTGTCATTCGAGGCCAACGCTTCGCCCATAGACTCTGAACTGGTCAAGGCCGTGACCGCGGTCTGCAAACAGCGTTTTCCCGAAGCGATCGTCACCTACCCGGTCCTGGCAGGCTTCACCGACAGCCACTATTTCCGCGACCTGGGTGTGATGAGCTACGGCTTCAATCCATTCGTGGCGCCGTCCCGTGATCTAGGCGGCGGCTACCATGGCAACGACGAACACATCGGCAAAAAGGCTTACGTCGAAGGCGTGAAGTTCTTTTACGAAGTGGTCGAGCGTCTGGCTAGATGAGTTTTAGACAGGATTGACAGGATTTTTCAGGATTGATTTCGGACACCAAGCGTTAATCCTGGGAAATCCTGTCAATCCTGTCTTCGTAGTTTTTGTTTGCCGGAGGATGAATGGCTTCGATTGAACTTAGAAGAAGAATTCGTTGGGCCGACGCCGACGCCGCCGGGAGATTACATTTTCCGCGCATCTTCGAATATTTCGAGGAGGGCGAGAGCGAATTGTTGCGCTCGGCCGGATTCACGATATTCGACAGAAGCGGGTACGATTTCCCGCGCAAGCATGTAGAGGCGACTTTTCATAGCGTGTTGCCGCTCGACGCTCCATTCGTGATGCGCGTGACGGTGGGCAAACTCGGCAATACCTCAATTCGGTACGACTATCACATCTTCGCGGACGAGTCTTACGCACAACTGGCGCTGGAAGGATCAATGACTGTCGTCGTCGTCAAAGACGGCAAACCCGCCCCGATACCCGACAAGATGCGCGAAGCCTTATCTTGATTTCCACTTTTTGAAGGAGAACCAATGAAAGCAATCGTTTTACGCGAGCTAGGCGCGGCGGAAAATATGAAACTTGAAGACGCGCCCGATCCGCAACCCGGCGCGGGCGAAGCCGTAGTCAGATTGAAAGCCGCCGCGCTCAATCACCGTGACGTCTTCATATGGCAAGGTCTCTATCCGAACGTAAAGTTGCCGGCCATTCTGGGCAGCGACGGCGCGGGCGTGGTCGCCGCCGTCGGCGCCGGCGTTGACCAATCTTTGATCGGACGAGAAGTGATCGTTGAGCCTGGGCTTGACTGGGGGCCGAGCGATGAAGCCCAAGGCAAGAATTATCGCATTCTGGGAATGCCAGAAGATGGAACTTACGCCGAAATGATTAAAATCCCGGCGGAGAATCTCCACCCGAAGCCGGCGTACCTGACTATTGAAGAAGCCGCCGCATTGCCGCTAGCCGGCCTGACGGCGTATCGCGCCGTCGCCACGCGCGCGAAAGTCAAAGCTGGCGATACCGTGCTCGTAACGGGCATCGGCGGCGGCGTGTCGATGTTTGCTGCGCAGATCGCCAAACAACTAGGCGCGCGAGTCTATGTAACCTCGGGCAGCGACGACAAACTGGCTCGCGCCCGTGAACTCGGCGTCGAAGGCGGCGCGAATTACAAGAACCCCGATTGGGGCAAGATGATTACTGAGATGACCGGCGGCGGACCGACCGTAGTGATTGACAGCGCGGGCGGGGAATCGATGGAAACCGCGATCAAGATCACCAAGCCGGCGGGCCGCATAGCCTTTTACGGAGCGACCACCGGCCTGGCGAAGATCGACCTATATCGCATGTTCTTCAAACAATTGACGCTGATGGGCTCGACCATGGGCAGCCCGCGCGAGTTCGCGGCCTTCCTCAAACTCTACGGCGAAGCGAAGCTGCATCCGGCGGTCGACCGCGTCTTCCCGCTGGCTGAAGCCGCCGCCGCGCACCGGCGAATGAATGACGCCGAACAGTTCGGCAAGATAGTTTTGAGTATCGAATGACCACACATCCATTGTATTGAAGAGAATGACTAACCGCAGAGGTCGCAGAGGAACGCAGAGATTAAGAACTATCAGCCGACCTCCGCGCCCCTTTGCGTCCTCCGCGGTTGAAATATGCTCGCCCAACTGAAAACTGCTGTAATCAACTATTTTGCCCCGACCTCTTTACTGTCCAAATTCAAAGTGCGCCTACAACTTCTTTATGATTGACGCCTGTCCAGCATCGCAGCCATCATAACATCGGCGGCGGTGGTTGACGCTTATCGAACGTTATGAAATGATGCTTGGCTAATGGAGCGCTAACAAAATCATCCGCGACACTGCGCGGGGCGCCGCCCGCCGGGATCGAAGCTTCAAACAGGCAATAATCATCTCAGATCCGAAGCCGACATCCCGCGAAAACGGTCCTGCGCGATCGCTACACAGCTCACCATCAAGAGCGACAAGGGTACCAAAGGAGAAAAACAGATTTTATGGCTACTACGAACGGCGCCAAAGGCGCGGGCAATGCCGGCAAGGTTGTGCAGATCATCGGGCCGGTTGTGGACGTAGAGTTTTCAAATTCCGACCTGCCTCCGATTTATCAGGCTTTGCGCGTCACCAGCGAAGGTTTCGACGTGCCGCGGCCCATAGATGTCATCTGCGAAGTCCAGCAGCATTTGGGTGAAGGCCGCGTGCGAACCGTTTCAATGCTCCCGACCGACGGCATGATCCGCGGGATGAGGGCCGTAGACACCGGAGGCCCGATCACCGTGCCTGTAGGCAATGGCACGCTGGGCAGGATCATCAACGTCATCGGCGAGCCGGTGGACGAGCGCGGGCCTGTCGAGGCCGCCGCGCGGTACGCGATTCATCGTCACGCCCCCACCTTCGAAGATCAATCCACCGAGTTGGAGATGCTCCACACGGGCATCAAGGTCATCGATCTGATCCAGCCGTTTTTGAAAGGCGGAAAGATCGGGCTGTTCGGCGGCGCGGGAGTCGGCAAGACGGTCTGCATCATGGAGTTGATCAACAACATCGCAAAGGCGCACGGCGGATTCTCGGTCTTCGCCGGCGTCGGCGAAAGAACCCGCGAGGGCAACGACCTGTGGGTGGAGATGCGGGAGTCGGGCGTCATCAACGACGATGACATGTCGAAGTCCAAAGTGGCGCTGGTGTACGGCCAGATGACCGAGCCTCCCGGGGCGCGACTGCGCGTGGCGCTCTCGGGCCTGACAGTGGCCGAGTATTTCCGCGATCAAGGCAAGGACGTGCTGCTCTTCATCGACAACATCTTCCGCTTCACCCAGGCGGGTTCCGAGGTGTCGGCGCTGCTCGGGCGCATGCCTTCGGCGGTGGGCTATCAGCCGAACCTGGCCACCGAGATGGGCGAATTGCAGGAGCGCATCACTTCGACCAAGCGCGGCTCTATCACGTCGGTGCAGGCGATCTACGTCCCGGCCGACGATCTGACCGACCCGGCGCCGGCCACCACCTTCGCGCACCTCGACGCCACGACGGTGCTCTCGCGCCGGATCTCCGAGTTGGGAATTTTTCCGGCAGTCGATCCGTTGGATTCGACCTCGCGTATCCTCGACCCGCGCATCGTCGGCGATGAGCATTACAACTGCGCGCAGGACGTGAAACGAATTCTGCAACGTTACAAAGACCTGCAGGACATCATCGCCATCCTGGGGATTGACGAATTGTCCGAAGATGACAAGCTGACCGTCGCGCGCGCGCGCAAGATTCAGCGCTTCCTGTCGCAGCCATTCTTCGTGGCGACGCAGTTTACCGGTTTGGAAGGCAGGTTGGTGCCCCTCGAAGAGACGATCCGCGGCTTCCGTGAGATTGTGGATGGCAAGTACGACGACATCCCCGAACAGGCTTTCTACCTCAAAGGCGGGATTGAAGAAGTGGTTGAAGCGGCGAAGAAGATGTAACTGTGCGGGGAATGGGGAATGGGGAATGGGGAATGGGGGAAGAAAGTTCCTTGTTCCCCACTCCCTACTCCCTACTCCCTACTCCCTACCTAGATTATGGCAGACAAACTAAATCTTGAAGTAATCACGCCTGAAAGACTGGTCTTGAACGAGCAGGTCGATGAGGTTGTCGCGCCCGGCCTCGGCGGAGAACTGGGAATCTTGCCAGACCACACCCCGCTGATCTCGCAGTTGAAGACCGGCGTCCTCTCTTACCGGAAGGGAAATGAGAACAGGAGTATGCACGTCAGCGGCGGCTTCGTCGAAGTCGCCGCTGATCGAATCTCTGTCCTGTCGGACGTGGCCGAAAAGCCGGAAGAGATAGACGTCGGGCGCGCCGAGCGCGCGAAGGAGCGCGCAGAAAGGCGCCTGGCGTCGAGGGGCGAAGACGTCGATTTCAACCGCGCCGAATTGAAGCTCCAGCGCGCGATGATCCGCATCCAGTTGGGAAGAGGATAAAGAGGGGACGGGGGGACGGGGCGACTGGGCGACAAGATGACAAAGGAAGA
>DATEMG010000172.1:0-2280 GCA_035275805.1 Blastocatellia bacterium | reverse complement strand
GTGTTCTCTGTGACCTCTGTGGCTAAGACGTCATTTCACTCTTAAAAGCTTTAACGCCGCGTTCTGAAAGGCGCGGCGTTTACTATTAGGCGTTTCGGGCAGAAAGAACCAGGTCAGGATTCTGACCGGGCGCGGCAGAGGGGCGGGCGTGTTTTGTCCTTCCTGCGACGGGAAGAACCGCGACAGCGCTTCTCGCGGGTTCTCTCGCAAATCGTCCAGGGCCGCCACCTGATGCACACAGGAGATGGAGCAATACGGCGCGCACGATTTGACGGCTTTCGATTCGCGTTCGAGGTCTTCGAGGGAGTAAGAGTCGAGCGGAATGGCTGGATAACCGCGCTGCTGCGAACAGTAATGAACCAGGCCGTCCTCGCAAATGTAGAGGTAGCGGCCCCCCGCGCGACAATGCCACTGGTTCGGCAAACCGCAAACCAGATTCTTCTGAAACTGGTTGTAGTAATCGAAAGAGAAAAAGGACTTCCGCCGGGAATTCAAGATTTCGTCGTAGATGCGCCGCTGCGGCGGCTTGAGCGGCTGTAACTGGCCGGAGTGATCATGAAGGACTCCCACCGTTCCCTTGAAGCCGAGTTCCTGCGCGCGGCGCGCGACAGTCAGCGCGTCTTCGGGTCGGCGGATCGAACTCCCTAACACCGAATTGATCGTGACATCGAACTCGGCGCGCTCGGCCAACAGACGAAGTTTTTGATCCAGGACCTTGAGACTCTTCTTCGAGACGTCGTCAGGCTTGACGTTGTCGATGCTGATTTGAAGGTAATCGAGTCCGGCCCGGTTCAACCGCTTTACGCGCTCGGCGGTGAGCAAATAGCCGTTGGTGATCAGCGTGGCGATGATGTTAGCGCCGCGTATGCGCTCGACGAGGGTTTCCAATTCGGGGTGCAGCAGCGGCTCGCCGCCGCTGAAGGTGATGGCCAGCGTTCCGAGCTCGGCTAGCCGGTCTATGCGACGCGACATCTCTTCAACAGGCACAGGCTCGGAGGTTTTGTCGTATTCGTTGCAATAAGCGCATGAGAGATTGCAGCGGCGGACGGGGATGATTTGCGCCAGTATCGGGCGATGTGGAGATTTCAGCGCCGCCGCGACCATTCGCGCTTCACGATAGCGGCGGTTTATCGCTCGGGTCTTTCTCCTCAAATGTAAAAAAAACGTCCCGGCCATAGGTCAAAGTCGCGGCGTGACTAGTCCGATCTGGTCCTGATACTTGCCCGCCCGGTCGGCGTAAGAGGTTTCGCAGTCTTCGTCGGATTCGAAGAAAGTCACCTGCGCTATGCCTTCGTTGGCGTAGATGCGTATCGGCAGGTCTGCGGAGTTTGAAAATTCGAGCACCAGCCGTCCGCGCCAGCCGGGTTCGAGCGGAGTTGTATTTACGATTAATCCGCTGCGCGCATACGTGCTCTTTCCCAAACATATGCCCACGACATTGCGCGGCATATTGAATGTTTCGACCGTCACGCCCAGCGCGTAGGAATGGGGCGGTAATAGCCAGTATTGTGAGCCGTCTTCGGACTTGCGCAGCGGGGCTTCGACAAGCGAGTTCTCGTCGAATTTTTTTGGATCGATCTCGGCGCTGGCGATCGGCGAAAAGACGCGGAATCCGTCCGGCGCGAGTCGCAGATCATAACCGTATGACGACACTCCCGCCGAGATGATGCGGCGTCCTTCGACTTCGCGCACGAGTCTCGGTTCGAACGGCTTGATCATTCCGGTCTCGCGGCACATCTTCAATATCCAGCGATCCGATTTGACGCTCACGAATCAACGCTCTCCTTTTTATCGAGTGATTGGCGCGAAGTCTATCAGACCAGGCGACATTGAGACAGCGGGAACCGCGGATTTTTACGAATGCGGCGGATCAACGCAGATATCTTCGACAATCCGTAGCGTCAGGGCAAATCAGCGGTTGCTACCGCTCTGATCTCGCGCGTCTCGACTTTATAGGCGCACGGGTTCTCTCCGTCTTCGGCTCTTGCGGCGCCTCTTCATTACGTCCCAGAATTCTGTAAAATGAATCGCGTACGTGTTCGAGCCGGTATTCGCGTTTGATCATCTCAAGTCCCAGGGCTTCGCGGCTAATTTCGCGCGCGCCCTTCTGCCAAAGCTCCGTGTCGAAGTCCACGTACACTTTGCGGCCCGCGTAAAAGAAATCCTGTATCGCCTCGCCGAGTTTGTCGTCTGGCCAGCCCGACCCGGGAGCTATGGTCAGCCAATGGGGCCGCGCCTTGACGCCAGCCAGGAAATGAATCAGCGGCGTGCGAGCGCCGA
>DATEMG010000171.1:0-13952 GCA_035275805.1 Blastocatellia bacterium | reverse complement strand
AGGCTACTGACGGGAACCACGCTCGCTACCGCTCGCGGTACTGATTCGGCGCCTTTTGTGGAGCCCTTCCGCTAGACCAATTGTTGCGCCGATGGCAACGTCGCCCCGCCAAGAGATATACTATCGACGCTCCTCGATTATCACTCACAAAGGAGATCACGATGACAGAATTGATTCATCGTCCACGGAGATTGCGCCGTACGGCGCCTCTGCGCGAGATGCTTCGCGAAACCCGCCTCGACCCCTCGAACCTGATCTACCCGCTTTTCGCCTGCCCCGGCGAGGGAGTGCGCCGCGAAGTCAAATCGATGCCCGGAGTGTTCAACCTCTCGGTCGACGAACTCGTCAAAGAGTGCGAAGATGCCCGGCGCGCGGGCGTTTCGTCGATCATCGTTTTCGGACTGCCTGAACGCAAAGACGAACGGGGAAGCGGCGCGTTCGCCGAAGACGGCATTACGCAGCGCGCCATCCGCGCCGTCAAACGCGAAGTCAAAGACCTCCTCGTCGTCGCCGACACCTGCCTGTGCGAATATACGTCCCACGGCCATTGCGGCGTGATCGAAGACGGCGACGTGGCTAATGACCCGACGCTAGATATTCTCGCCCAGACCGCGGTCAGTCAGGCGGAGTCGGGCGCCGACGTCATCGCACCTTCAGGGATGATGGATGGGATGGTCGCGGCGATCCGCGCCGGCCTTGACGCCTCCGGATTCGCGCACATTCCGGTTTTGTCTTACGCCGTGAAGTACGCTTCGGCGTTTTACGGCCCGTTTCGCGAAGCGGCCGATAGCGCGCCGCAATTCGGCGACCGCCGGGGCTATCAGATGGACCCGCCGAATGTGCGCGAGGCCTTGCGCGAGGCTGCGCTCGACGTCGAACAGGGCGCCGACATGTTAATGGTCAAACCCGCCATGCCTTACCTCGACGTCCTGCGCGCCGCGCGAGAGCGGTTCGACCTGCCGCTGGCCGCCTATCAGGTTTCGGGCGAGTACGCGCAGATCAAGGCCGCCGGAAGGCTGGGCTGGATTGATGAAGAACGCGTTATGATGGAGTCTCTCATCGGAATCAAGCGCGCCGGCGCCGATCTGATCCTGACTTATTTCGCCAAAGATGTGATTAAACGGCTATAGGGGAGTGGGGAGTGAGAAATGAGAAGCCGGCATTGAACATTCGAACTTCCAATTCCCTATTCTTCCCACTCCCCAGTCCCTACTTCGCTCTACCCCTTGACATCATCTCACCTTGGACTTAGTCTAACTGCCAGTGGGTAGATTACACAGACAAATTGTCGAAACGATGGCGCAATCGCGCGGGCTGAAGATGACCCCGCAGCGGCGCGCAATAATTGATTATATGCAATCGGTGGATCATCACCCGACGGCCGATGAGGTTTTGCAGACGGTCAACCGCAAATTCCCTATGACTTCGCGCGCGACTGTTTACAACACCCTCAACTGGCTGAAGCAGGAAGGGATGATTAAAGAGGTCTTCGAAGCTGGCTGCGTCAGATTCGACCCGAACACAGAGCATCATCACCATTTCGTTTGCCGCAAATGCGGCAAGGTCGAGGACGTCGAATGCGATTTGATCGGGATGGTGAATATTTGCTCTTTGCCCGCGAGCCAGACAGTGGAGTTTTTCGAGGTCACTCTTCGCGGCCTCTGCGCCAGTTGCCAGAATAATAAATAGGCTCAGAAATCGAGGGCGGTCATTCGCCCTCGATTTTACAATTATTGTTTAGATTAGTTCTAAATTTAAAACCGTTATAGGAGACATTGAATGCTGACAGTTGGAGAGAAATTTCCGAATTTCAAGTTGAACGCGGTAGTTAGTTTGGAGAAGGGGAAGGAGTTTCAGGAGATAACCGAGAGCACGCACCGGGGCAAGTGGCAGGTGATCTTTTTCTGGCCGATGGATTTCACGTTCATCTGCCCGACGGAGATCGCCGAATTCGGCAAGCACAACAAAGACTTCACCGACCGCGACGCGCAGGTCTTGGGCGCGAGCACGGACACGCAATTCGTTCATCTAGCGTGGCGCAACAACAATCCTGATCTGAAGGGGGTGCCGTACCCGATGTTGGCCGACACGAAACGGGAGCTTTCATCGGCGTTGGGCATCCTCCATAAGGAAGAGGGCGTGGCCCTGCGCGCGACATACATCGTCGATCCCGATGGCGTCATCCGATGGGTGACGGCCAACGACCTGTCGGTCGGTCGCAACATTGATGAAACCCTCAGAGTACTCGACGCGCTGCAGACCGATGAGCTTTGCCCGTGCAATTGGAAAAAGGGCGAAAAAACCCTGGGCAAGGCCGCCTGAGAAGAAGCGTGAATTGGATCTATAGGGACTTATAGGACCTGTGGGATTTTTCATGTCCTATAAGTCTCTGTAAGGACTATTCAAAGGAGGGAAGAAAATGAGCGAGATTGAAAAATTGCGCGAACGAATGCCGGACGCGGCGCGCGACATCAAGCTGAATTTGCAGACAGTCTTTCAGTCAACGACGTTGACGCCCGCACAAACATGGGGCGCGGCGCTGGCCTCGGCCATTGCGACGCGCAACGGCGAATTGGCGCAGGCCGTCTTCGCCGAGGCGCAGGGCAAAGTTGACGCTAACGTCATCGAAGACGCCAGAGCGGCGGCGGCGTTGATGGCGATGAACAACGTTTATTACCGGTTCCGGCATCTGGTAGGTAAGGAGAGTTACGCGGCGAAACCGGCGCGGCTGAGGATGAATTGGATCGGCAGGCCTATGAGCAATAAGACCGATTTCGAGTTGTTCTGTCTTGCGGTCAGCGTGCTCAACGGTTGTGAGGCGTGCGTCCGCTCGCACGAGCAAGTGGTTACGGAGGGAGGCGTCAGCGAAGACCAGGTTCACGACACGGTCAGGATCGCCGCAACGATCCAGGCCGCGGCCGTCTCGTTGGAGATGAACGGACTTGGCGCGATAATATCCGATGTAACTGCCTGAAAGGCGCCCGATAAATCGGCGCAAGGGCGCGGGCGGCGGCCCCGTCCCGCCAACGCGTCTTTCGCCGTCTTTGCGGTCGATTTTTTGAGAAGGAGGAAGGATTATGAAGTTTCCTGAGAACGTTCGTAAGTCGCTCGACGCGCTGCCGCAAAGCAAACGTGATAGGGTTCAGGCGATAGTCCGCCGGCATGTAAACGCCTGCCGGCGCATGGGCGTGGAACTTGAATTCATGGATCGCGTTTGGCTGGAAGCGATTGAAGCGGTCGAGAACGAAGAGAAGTTTGACGAGCCATTTGAAAGCGAACAGTGGCCAGAATACGCTCCCGCGCGGAGCTACGAGGTCTACCGCGCTCCGCGAGTTGACCTCTAATATCAAGCCGGGAGATAAATCAGTTTAGCCGCGCTGTGACGCGCGTTTCAGTCACGGCGCGGCTTTTTTGTTTGTGGTTCTGGTTTATGGTCTTTGAGAATTAAATGGCGGCCCCTTTCGCGACCTTTGCGCCTTTGCGCCTTTGCGAGAGATTGGCTTCCCCGTTCAGGCGGTGGTTCTCGCAAAGGCGCAAAGGCGCGAAGGGAGGCGCGCTTGCAATGGCGTCACATATTTCTCAAAGACCATAAACCGGGACCACAAACTGTTCTAGCGCATATCGCCGAAAATGTGTTGAGCCAGCGCGACGGCGACGATCGCGGCGGTCTCAGTTCTGAGGATTCTTGTTCCGAGGCTCACGGGGGTAAAGCCGCAAGATGCGGCCTTCCGCAATTCATGTTCGCTCCAACCGCCTTCGGACGCCACGCATAGGTTGAGTTGATTGACGCTTCGCAATTTTGCCGAGACCTCGGCGAGGCTTTCTCCGCCGTGTTCTGAGAAGATCAGACGCTCGCCGCTGGTAGTCGATCCGCAGAAATCGTCGAAAGTCGCCGGCTCGCAGATCTCGACCAGTCTTCGCCGCCCGCACTGTTTCAAAGCTTCGAGCGAGATCCGCCGCCAACGCTGCAATCGCTGCCCCGCGCGCACTTCGGCGCGCCTGATGTCTCTTTTGATGTCGGCGTGGTCGGTGACGAGCGGGACGATCCGCGTCACTCCGAGCTCGGTCGCTTTCTGAATCACCCAATCGAACTTGTCGCCTTTAATCAGGGCCTGCGCCAGCGTCAGTTGGAGCGGCGATTCTACGGCGTCGTCGAGCCGCCGCAGCAGGTTCAACTCGACCTCATGTTTGGCGACGCGCGCGACCTCACATTCGTATTCGCCGCCTTCGCCGTCAAAGACGAATACTCGCGCGCCGGAGCCGAGCCTCAGGACCCGTGTCAGGTGATGCGCCTCGTCGGCGTCAAGCCTGACGGACACCCCGGCGAAACTCGATGGCGCGGCGTAAAAACGGTGACGTTGCATTCTCGATTACGACCTCCCGCGTTCCATCAGTATCCTCGCCGACGGTTTCGTCTTCTCCACCCACATCCGCGACAGCGGAATCTGGAAGCGGAAGACCAACTCCCCGCGCTCAGAGCGTTCTTCCAGGATGGATCGCGCGACCAGATTGCGCGTGGCGTCGAGCGCGGCGTCGCGGCCCAGATGTATTTCGACCAGCGCGAACCCGGCCCATTCGCCGGCTTCGGCCAATAACGCGAGGGTCACCCGCTCATCCGCGCTCGACCAGTTCCAGACGTAATCGTCGAAATAGTATCCGCTTGTCTCCAGCGTCTTCTCCAGCACCGCTTCAACGTCTTCGACCTTCGCGCGATTGCTCCGCTGGAACGGATCATTCAACCGGTTCACCAGATTATGGCAGACATTCTGCATCAGGTAAGGATGCGAATTGGTTACGGCGACGATGCGGTCAATCGCCTCTTCATCGTAACTTAATGGGAATAGGTCGATCGGATCGATGATCAACCGCCGCGCGTCTGAATCGCTCAGATAGCCGATGCGCACTGTCTGGACACTCTGGAAGAACGGGTTCCAGTACTCTCGCGTCATCTGCTCCAGCGTGTGCATTCCGGCGAAGACGAGCGTGAATCCTCGCCCCGTCTGCGTCACGCCGCGCAAGTAGGCGAATATTTCCTTCTCGATCTTGCCTGCTTTGACCCGTTGTTCCAACTCTTCGAATTCGTCGAAGTTGAGCAATACTCGTTGCCCGGGCGCTAACCGAAGTTCGATTTCGTCCAGCAACTGGTTGAGACTCAGGAACGGCTCGCGGGCAAATTCTTGAGGCGATGGCAACGCGCGCGCAAGCGAGTTCGTAGCGCCGCCTTCAGGTGGAATCGCTTCAGTATCTGAATCCTTCCGACTGAAGCCGGCGTTACGAACCTCAAGCTTGTCGCGCAACTGTTTGATGATCTCGGCGCCAACCGCCCGCAGAAAGCCGCCAGTTGTGTTGGCCATCAACTGTTGCAGGTTCAGATAGACGGGCAGCAGCGAATGCGGCAAACGCTCGCGCAGATGCAGCAGGATGGACGATTTGCCGATGCGCCGCTGGCCGTAAATCACCAGTCCGACGCCCGTCTGCAACTTTTCTTCGATGGCGAGAAACTCTTCGCGCCGCCCTGCGAAAAGCCGCCCGTCTTCGGGGCGTACAGGTCGCCCGACGATATAAGGATTCGGCAGCATCTCGACCTCGACGCGTTCGGCCACGCGCCCGCCTTCGACGGCGAACATTCTGCGCCAGTGTTCGATCACCGCCAGCAGCAGTGACCGCTCCGGCTCATAAACTTCATCGGCCAATCGCCGGGCCTCTTCCAGAACGCCTTGCGCTTTCAGCAGCGCGTCGCGCCGCGTTATCTCGTGAGCCACCGCCAGGAACGACGCCGCGTCAATCGTCGCGTCGCGCAGACGGTGGAAGAGGGTCACGATCCCAGGGCGGAGTGGGTTGTCAATCTCGAACAAGGGCGCGAATTCATCCCTGAGCCTGGCGACATTTTGCAGGCTTTCACAACGTAGCCCGGCTTCGGCCAATCGTAGCGATTGATAAAACTCTTCGGCGTAAGGCGATTCGCGCGCATTTTCTAGGGTTTCTACCGCCCGCAGCAGAGACCGCAATTCGTTTTCAGTGAAACTGGCCTGTCCATCCGATTCCTCCATTGACGCGTAATCAGCTATCCATTCGGCTTCGTGCAGCAGAGAGAAATAGGCGTTGGCCAATAGCGCATGCGGGGATTTGCCTCGCGCCCGAAGCCAGAATGTCATTACGCGAGGGAAGTAGTCGTTTGGCCAATACCGATAGGCGTTGCGCCTCGGCTTCGGCCAATCATTCATCAACTCAGCCAGCAACAGTTTGGTCGTGAAGCTCTGGTCTTCGGCTCGCTCATTTTCTCTCCAATCGGCGCCGGTTCGGAAATATGGTTCCGACGCAGTCAGCAGGCGGTCGAGTATGGAAAAAAAAGGTATTTGATCCTTCTCCAGCAACGTTCGCATCGCCCGCTGAGCGGCCCAGCGTTGGAAGGGGTTGCTTGCCACGCGAGCGATATGGCGCAACCAGCCGTCGAAACCGTCGCGCGCAACAAACAATAAGAGGGAAGAGAGAAAAGGCTGCGGCAGAACGAGCAAATCGTCCTGGTAGATCGGTGAGCGAAGCAACTCGGGCTCCGGCGCGCCGCCATGTTTTGCGCGGCGATACGCCGTGATTGCTTTTCGTAACTCGAAAACGTAAAAGGGCAGCCGTAAGGCCCCGACGCTGAACGCGAGGCCGAACGTGAGGCCGACCGCGACTCTGCCCGCGAGGCTGACCGCGAGGCCGAACGCGAGGCCGAACGCGAGGCCGAACGCGACGCTACTCGCGAGGCCGGCCGCGACGCTGCCCGCAATGCCGAACGCAAGTCCGAACGCGAGGCCGACCGCGACGTTGACCGCGAAACTGCCCGCGAGGCCGATCGCGAGGCCGACCGCCACGCCGACCGCGAGGCCGACCGCTACGCCGACCGCTACGCCTCCCGTGATCTTGCCCGTGATGCCGCCCGTGGCGCCGAACGCGCCGCCCAAGGCGGCGAGAAGCCAAAATCCTCCGAAGCTCTTTGCCATGCTGAACTTGAATCCCAAAACTAGCGCGAGTTGGTCGATCAACAATGCGCAGACGAGCCAGGTGAGGAAGGTGAAGATCAATGCCCGCAAAAGAAAGACTCGCAGTTTGCGGTTATTGCGGCAGACCCGAAGAAATTCTTTGAGCGTCGTACGCCCGTCAACGTTTTCCGGCGCGATCTCAATGATGTGCGCGCGCAGCGCCGACGGTTTGAAAAGTACCCAGTCGAGCAGTCTCAGCCATTCGCGTAGAAACTCCAGCGCAGCGGTCATCCTTTCGCCTCCCATCCGAATAGACGTTTTTTCATCACTTCCCAGAGCAGCGCCACGACAGCAGCGATGACTACGGAATTGCCCAACCAGGAATTGATTGTGCGCAGGAACGGCAGGGGCGCGACGGCGATTGGCGGTCCGGCGACGGGTTGGAACGAGCGGTCATCGGTGGCGATCAGCAGTCTGGTGGGGATGACCTCGCCGCTGAACAATCGCGTTTGTTGGCGCAGCGCGAATTTCAGACGGCTCGTCACGCAGGCGTTGGGGGAGAGTTTTTCGATCTTTATCGTTGTGGTTTCGGACGCCAACGGGCGCACCGGAACTCCGCCGGGGAAGTTGACCGTGACGCTGCCGGTGAAGCTCTGGCCGCCGATGTTGGCGACGGTCAATTCCATCTCGGCCTCGTCGCCGTAGGCCACATAAGCCGGATGCGCCAGCGCGATGGACAACGACGCGTCGTTGAATTCGGCTGGTGGCGGAAACCTGAGCGCGAGGTAGCGCGCCGAGAGAAAAAACCAGAGCAGCGCGATCAGGAAAACACCGAGAATCAGAGAGCGCATCCAGCGGTTGAGCGGCGCGGGAGGTTTTTCGGGTGTGACGACGGTTATCCGCAATTGTGAGTCGGAGTCGAATTGAATTTTAAGCGGAGAAGCGAGCGACAAGGTGGTTGGATTGGTTGTTTGCGCTGGGGCTGCTATGGGCTGAGGCGCTACGCCGGCCTGGCGCTTTTTGCTCATCGGGTCCCTCCGAGCCAATTAACGCCACGAAACAGGAATAGCGCCAGACCGATGAGAATAAGCCCCCCGGACACCAACAGCCCGGCCGTCGGATCCACGCTATTGACGCTAAGCTTGCCGAACAACACGCCAGCCAGAAGCAACAACAATGAAATGATGGTGGCCCCACTGCTGCCTCTCGCGGCTCGCCGTTCGGCCGTCGCGTTTCGCCGGGGCTGATCATCCGTCGCCGCGCTGGTGGCCGTGGCGCTGTTGCGTTCGTCTTCGAATACTAGTCTGATCTGGTTGAGATCAATCGCCCCGTCGCGGGCCTCCTGCTTGGCGTCATAAAGCAGCGCGCCGGCGAAGCTGATCCAGTAAGGGTGCCTGCCCGCGAGATTGATAATGAAGTCCGTCTCTTTCGGGTTGAAGCAATCGGAGTTCGCGACGAGCGCGCGGGCGTCGGCTTCGGTCAATTCGCCGATCTCCACTTTGGTGAATATGTTGGGGAAGCCCGATGTGAGCCCCTGATAACGGTGGTAAATCTGATTGAGCGGCGCTTTCGTCGCAATGACTAGCGCGAGATTGCCGGTTTGGGCCAGGCTGCGCATCTCATCAAAGAATTCGGCGCCGAAATCGGCCTCCACACTTTTTTCGAATTCGTCGATGCAGAGGACGATCTTTTTACCTTCTATCGCGGTCTTCAGATCGTCGTAGCCCCGGCCTCGCTTGCCGGCGATGGCTTCGCAGGCCAGATTATAAAACTCCTCGTCGGAATCGAGCGGTTGCAGATCGAGGTAATGGAAGTGATAGGACTCATTCAATCGCTGGCGTCCTGAGGCGACGATGTGATGCAGGAGCGATGATTTACCGATGCGGCGCGGCCCGACGACCGAGACGCTGTCCATATTGGCCACTCGGCTGAGAATTTGGCGAAGCTCGCTCTCGCGGCCCACGAAATGCCTAGGGTCGCGGAGTCTCCCGCCCGCTTGAAAAGGATTGGCGACGATCTTTTTTATCATATTCGCCTCCAAAATCTTCGGCGCGTATTGCTTATGGTACTTAAGTATCTTTGCAGGCGCTCTAATGATTTTTTCCGGGCGAAAAGTATCATTAGCGCGCGCTGTAAACAAGACAGGCGCTGGATGAGCGCGAAGCTCCATCAGCAGATCGCTCGCCTGCCCCGCATTTGACGAAGGTTTCGACCCGCAGGTCGTCGCCGTCGGTCGAGATGGTGATCGCGCCGCATTCGCTGGTCTGCCAGACGTGGGCGTTCGTGGTTCGCAGCCGCGCGAGAGCCTCGGGGTGCGGGTGTCCGAAGGGGCTGGGCTTGGCCGCTGAGATCACCGCGTGAAGCGGCTTCACTCTCTCTAAGAACTCGATTGTAGAGGAGGTCTTCGACCCGTGATGCGCCACTTTCAAGACGTCGGCGCGCAGACGCTGCTCCGACTCGACCATCCGCGCTTCGGCTTCTTTCTCTACGTCGCCAGCCAGGAGAAAGCTGCGGGCGCCGAAGGTGATTAGCAAGACCAGTGACTCATTGTTGGTCGACATCGGCGGCAGGTCGAGGGAGGGAGAAAGGACATCGACGCGAGCGCCGTCGATGTCAAGCGCGTCGCCGCGTTTGAGAGTCAGCGTCGGCGCGCGCGCCGAGAGCGCCGCTCTGTCGAAGGCGCTCGGCGGCCGGTCTCTTCTTTTTGGCGCGCCTTTTAAGACTGCGCCGATCTCGAATCCACGAACGATCTCGCCGAAGCCTTCGACGTGGTCGGCGTCGCCGTGGCTGGCCGCTATCCAATCCAGCCGCTTGATCCCCCGGCGCCACAAGTAAGGCGCCACCGCGGCCTCGCCTATGCCTATGCGGTCCTCAACAAAGCCGCCCTCATCCCCTTCGAGCGAATCGAAGCTGGAGCGCCCGCCGCTGTCGAGCAGCATCAACGAGCCTAACGGAAAGCTGACCAAAATCGCGTCGCCCTGCCCGACGTCCAGAAACGTCACGTTCAATCGCCCGCGCTCGTATTCATGCCTGAAGGGATGAACGGCCAACAGCCAGCCGAGCGCGATGATAGCGATCATTGACGTGGCGGTCGCGGCGCGACCATGCGCCTTACGCCGCGCGTCTTCCGCGCCGTCGCCCTTGCGGAGCGGATTCCATTCATTGGCGGCGACGATCAACATCAGGACTGCGGCGAAATAAGCGATGAAAACGATCTCCCAATGATCGCCGAAATCGGGCGCGCGGAAACTCGCCTTGCGCCACTCGATCAGCGGCCTGCCTGCTTCGACCGTCAGCCGTCCGAGCGCGTTTACCACCGGCGCGAGTTTCAACGCCCACGCGCCCATAATCGAATTGATCAACAGGTACGCCGCGCCGGCTATCATCAACAACGAGATCAGCGCGGCTTCGACTATGTTCGCGACCGGCGCGACGATTGAGACGCGATGAAAATAATGGATCATCAGCGGCTCGCCGAGATGGTCGCGCTCAGAACAGACTTTTAAATCAATGGTTTATATGGATTCTCTGGCTGGGGATTTTACCGACCGTAGGGGCAAACGTAACACTTTTTGTAAAATCGTGGTCATTTTCGCCTTGTTCCGGCCTTCGCGTCGCGCTTCTTTTTTTCTCTGCATTCTTTCTGGCGAAAGTTATTGCCGCAACGCTTACTGCATTGCACCATGACGATCCGCGACGCCCAGAAAATTCGCTGACAATATCGGCACTCTCTCAACCTTCTGGCTTCGATGTTTTCCAGCGCGCTCAGGCTATTGTGGTAATGCGGCTTGATCAGTCCGTCCGCGTCGATCATCAGCTCGTACGTAACCAGCGGCCAGCGCCATTCTCGATCATGTTGCTCGGGCCATTTGCGCCAGAGCTTGGCCGGAAGGCTCTGGCAAAAACGCTCCCACTCTTCCGTCGAGCCTCCCAAAGCTCTTGCGTAATCCCCCCACATATTAACCGGCAAGTTTGCGAGTTGTGCCATCTGGTGAATACCCTTGCAAAAGTTCTTGTCGGCGTGGGCGTCGAAAGGATTGTTGTATTCGAATTCCTTCCAATCCTCATCCGAGATCCTGTCTATCTTGTTGACAATGTCGATCAACTCTTTCACGGCAGGCGGGCAGCGAAATTTTGCGCGATCCTTTCGTTTATCCGTAACGCCAATTCGATTTTTATGATGAATAGCCGTTATCCTCCTTTAAAAGTCACACCTATTTGTTGCAAGCGACACGGAGACATTATTTAGATCCATCAAGAATAGCGAATTACCTATTGATACACAAGTAGATAACGTGTACGGTTTGCAATAGAAAGGAGAGAATATCGTGCAAATAGATGTGACTCGAAAACTCTCATGGCGACTAAAGGAATTGCCTGCAGCCACCGGCTTAACGCTCGCGTTCTGGCGTAAATGTGTGCGCCTGAAAAAGGTGAGGGCGCGGAAGGTGGCCGGAGCTGTGGTGATTTTAGACTCGGATCTGCGGGCCTTTCTTGAGGGAAGAGAGGAGCGATCCGAACCGCAGGTCGCAGGCGCGACCTCGTAAAAGGCGGCGGTCTACGCAAGCACTGAGATTGAGCCCTTAGCAGCTTGCGCAGCCGCCGTTAACCCACTGACTTGCAGGTCGCCTCAGTTTCTCACGGGGTGGCCGCCCTGCCAACCATTTCGGGAGGACAATGGCCAAAACGGAAAGTGGCCGGGAATCGCGACATTCCCGACCACTCAATTACAAACTAACTTGGTGGCCACACCATACCACGGCCACCAATCACCAATCAACTAAATCCATCGAGTCTGGCGGGCGCGCGCCGACCTGCGGCCACCGCGCGCCGCGCACGCGTCACGTTGAGGTGCCCGACGGCCCGGCGCGCTATCTGTGCCGTCGCTGCACGCTCGCGGCTCTCGCCGCCGAGGCTCAGGCTGCGACGCGCGCCATAGTCCGCGCCCAACTTGATGCGCTATTTGCTGGATGTCGTCCCCGGATCACCAGGTCCGGGGGCGTCTTCGCCCAGATCGCCGCGACGCCAGCACGGGCCGATTCTGCAAATTTTGCAGAAGAGGGGAGGGGGCGCGTATGACCTTGGCCACTGACAACCGACCCGACAACGACGACTCCGCTGTATGTTCTGTCTGCGGCCGATCGCTCGCAGACAACATGATCCCGCACAGCAGCCGATGTGACCTGCATCACCGATACCATCCGGCAGATCCGTCGGCGCCGGCTCTCGGCGTAATCGACCAGGACGAGGCTGAGCGTCATTGCTCAGCCTCTCACGGCCCGCTGATTCTCCTCGCCCGCCGTGCCATTGCAGGAAGGAGGTCGAGACATGCGGCTTGACGATGTTCGCATCCCCTATCCCGACGCCTACGAAACCGGCGACGGCGCGATTCATTTCGAGTGTCCGATATGTCGCGTGGAAGGGCATCCCGGCAAGGATTTCACACTCTTTGCAAACGGCGCCACATCGTGCGTCCGCGCTGCGGCGGGCGGTCGGGACTTCAACCGCGAGCACTGCCGTCCCGTGCGGGACCGTCTCGGACTCGGCAGAGAATCAGAGCCGGGGTGGTTGACGGAATCACTTTTCGGCGGCCGTCTAAATTTGCAGTGCGCGGCGTCGAAGAAGGAACGGGTCTTAACCGTCGCGCTCAACTGCGACGAAACGCTAGCCAGGAATGAAATCAATTTGAACCGCGCCGACCACCGCGCCGGGTTCGTCAGGTCTATTCCCGGTTTCGATTCCGAAGCCGAGCGCGCCGAGATAGCGGAGGCGTTGCTGCGCCTGGCCGACCGGCGCGAAAGCGTTCAGGCTGCGACCAAAAACGAAGACGCGGCCGAGACTGTGGAGTCGGTCATCTTCAAAGAACTGTCCGACGGGCGGCTGATCGAACAACTCGCCAGCGGGGTGTTTGCGGTCTATGACGGTTCGTCGGTAGACATCGCGCCTGAGGTCGAATGCGACGGGGTTCTCTATAAACCCATCGCCGGCGATCCATGCATCGAAGACAACGACCTCCACCTGCCGGGGCGCCTGATCGAATACGGCGAAGAGAGGCTGCTCGACGAGGAGATTGAGGACTATCTCTCGAAGTTCTGCGACGCGCCGGCGCGGGAGTTGAAGTTCGCCGCCAAGCTCGTTCGCCTCACTTACATTCAAGACCGGCTCAACGAAGTGCCGTACCTGCACATCGTCGGCCCGTCGGGGAGCGGCAAGACGCGGATGTCGGACGTCGTGGGAATGGTGTGCTATCACCCCTATCTGATTGTCGAAGGGTCGGCGGCGTCCACCTTCCGCATCAGCGATAAATACGGCGTGACGATGTGCTTCGACGAATTCAACCCGATTGTCGATTCCGAAGACCAGGCGGCGCTGATTCAAATCTTGAACGCCGGGTTTCAACGACGACGCAAAGTGCCTCGCGTCGAGAAAGGCCCGAACGGCGAATTCGTCACGCGCAGCTTCAGGCCGTTCGGCGTCAAGATATTCTCGGGCCTGAAACTGACCGGCTCTTACGCCTTCCAGCGCCGAACGATACCGATTCAACTGTCGGTCACGAAAAACACGAAAATCCCGTATTGCGACGACGGGACGATTGACGTTTTGTCGGAGCCTTTGCGCGAGAAGCTGACTCTCTGGCGCCTGCGTAATTTGGCGAAGGATTATCGCAGTCTGATCCGAAAGACGGAGGCCCTATTCAAGTCCAGGGAGATCCTGCCGGGCTTCATACAGATAGGCGTGCCGCTGGCGATGTTGATCGAGGATAAAGGCCTCCAGGGTGAATTTATTGCAACGATGGAGGCGCGCACGACGGACGCCACTGAAGAGAAGAAAGAGAGTTTCGACGGCCAGATTGTCGCGTTGATTCATTCCAGACTGTTCGACGTGGACGACGACGGAAAGGCGAGATGGAAGATTAAAGGCGACCTTCCAGAACTCGAAGAGGATAAGTCGTGCGAATGGTTGAGGGTGGATTTCCTCGTGGACTGT
>DATEMG010000170.1:0-5425 GCA_035275805.1 Blastocatellia bacterium | reverse complement strand
GGTACTGTACCGATCTTATGTGTTCTGATTTAGTAGACAACTGGGAGGATTGAGCCATGAACGATGGTAAACCGCGAGGCGCGCGCTTCCTTGGCCCCCGCGCGGCCCGCAAGGGCGCGGTCATATTTACTTTGTGCGCTTTTTTGATTGTTGCGCCGATATCAAAACGATCGGCCATCGCATCGCCGCCGCAAACGGAGCCGTCGCTGCGGCTGGAGGACCTCGAGCGGATGGCTTTACAGAACAACCCTACAATCGGGCAGGCCGAGGCCGCCATTCGCGCCGCCGAAGGCCGCCGCGCGCAGGCCGGACTAATGCCAAATCCGATCATAGGCTATGCGGGCGAAGAACTGAGCGTTCGCGCGTTCGGCCAGAAGAGCGAGCATTACGTATTCGCAGAGCAGGAGATCCCGCTCGGCGGCAAACTAAAAAAGAGCCGCGACATCTTCGCCAGAGAGAGCGCGCAGGCTCAGGCGGAGGCCGCCACTCAGAAATTTCGAGTTCTGAATGCGGTGAGGACGCTTTATTACGAGGCTCTAGGCGCGCAGCGGCTAGTCGAGACGCGTGACGAACTCGCCAAACTGGCGAGTGAGGCCGTCGAGGTGACTGGCGAGTTGTTCAACACCGGCGCGGCGGACCGGCCCGACGTGCTCGCAATTCAGGTCGAGGCGCGGCGCGCTCGGCTCGATCTGGTCATGGCCGAAAACGAGCGCGATCAGATCTGGCGCCAGATCGCGGCCATCGTCGGCGACCCCTTCTTGAAGCCGGCTCGGCTCGTCGGCGATTTGGAACAAGGATTACCCGTGCTCGAACTGGAGCAATTGCTGGCCACACTACTACGCGAAAGCCCGGAGGTGAAACGCGCGCAGGCCGGCATTGAAAGAGCCAGGGCTTCGCTCGTCCGGGCAAAGGCCGAGCCGACGCCCAACCTCTTCCTGCGTGGCGGAATGGGCTACAGCGCCGAACTGCTCGAAACGTTCCCTCCGCAACCGCCCGGACGAAAGTCGGGGCCGGAGGCGTTTGCGGAGGTCGGGCTGCGAATACCTCTATTCAACCGCAACAAGGGCGCCATCGCCGAGGCGGGCGCCGAACTAGACTTCGCCGAACGCGAGGCGAGGCGCGTAGAGTTGATGCTGCGCGCGCGGACGGCGTCGGCGTTTCGCGCGTACCAGAATGCCCTGAGCGTGGCGACAGAGTACCGGGAACAGATCGTTCCGCGCGCTCGGCAGGCTTACGAGTTGTACCTGGAGAACTTCAGGCGAATGGCCGCGGCCTATCCGCAGGCGCTGATCGCGCAGCGCACGTTCTTCCAAACTCAAGCCGAATACGTACGCGCGCTCGTGGACGTTTGGCGGAACGCCACGCATCTCGAGGGCTTCATGCTCACCGGGGCGCTCGACGCGCCGGGCGGATGGTCAGAGGATCGAGGATCGAAGATCGAGGATTGAAGATCGTGTCATCGCGCGTAAGGCGATCCTCGATCCTCAATCTTCTTCAAGACAAGGGGTTTTGAAATGAGTGACGAAATGAATTGGATGAGACGCAAGTTTTTGCAAGTGTCCTCGCTGCTCGGCGCAGGCTTCCTGCTAGGCGACGCCGCTTCGGCGCAACACGAACATCATCAGGCTCCGAAGACGGAGGCTCCGAAGACGGAGGCTCCGAAGACGGACAAGAAGGGCGGCAAGGCCGCGGGGCCTGAACGCGGCCGTCAAAAGCCGCCAGGCGGAAACGCGCAGGTGATCACGCCCGATCTGCCGAGGCTGGAATACAAAATGGAGAATGGGGTGAAGGTCTTCAATCTGACCGCCGAAGTGGTTGAATGCGAACTCATGCCTAAGACGCACATGGGGCCGGCGCGCAAGATGAACGCCTGGGGCTATAACGGCAGCGTCCCGGGGCCGATGATCGAGGTAAACGAAGGCGACCGCGTGCGCGTCGTCTTCACCAACAAACTGCCGGAACCGACGACCGTCCACTGGCACGGGCTGGAGATCCCGATTGAAATGGACGGCACGCCGTATATCAGCCAGCCGATGGTCGAGCCGGGCGGCGTATTCATCTACGAATTCACGCTCAACCAGAACGGAACATTCTTCTATCACTCGCACGGCGCGATGCAGGAGATGATGGGGATGATCGGGCTGTTCGTCATCCACCCCAAGGTCCCCCACGCGCCGCGCGTGGATAAAGACTACGGGTTCGTGCTGCAGGAATGGGCGCTCCTTCCCAACAACAACACGCCGAATACGCTGGCGATGGAGTTCAACTGGCTGACCATGAACGGCAAGGCCGCGCCTGCGACGACGCCGCTGATCATCAGGCAGGGCGAGCGCGTGCGCATTCGCCTGGTCAACCTCGGCATGGATCATCACCCTATCCATCTGCACGGCGTCCAATTTTACGTTACCGGCACGGAAGGCGGTCGCATCCCCGAATCAGGCTGGTATCCGGGCAACACAGTGCTCGTCGGCGTGGCGCAGGCGCGCGACATCGAATTCGAGGCGAAATACCTCGGCGATTGGATGATACATTGTCACCTGCCACACCATATGATGAATCAGATGGTCTCGATGGTCGGCCCGATGATGATGTCGCACGGCGGCGGCTCGCAAACGGGCAAAGGCATGGAAGAAGGCATGGGAATCGTGCGGCGGGGGCACGCGTTGAGCGAAGACCTCGGCCCAGGCATCGGGCGAGGAATGGGAATGACTACAGAGGAAAAAAACGTCTCAAATGCGATCGGCGCGCCGCAAGCGCAAACGGGCGCGCATTACGCCTGCCCGATGCATCCGGAGGTGGGGTCCAACAAGCCAGGCAATTGCCCGAAGTGCGGAATGGCGCTGGTCGGGAAACAGTCATCGGGCGTCGCGCTGACCGAAGCCGAAAAGAAGAAAGTACCGGGCTACCCGCAGGACATGATGATGGTCGTGGACGATGACGTCGCGAAGCCCGAAACATACGGGCTTGCGCCGGGCTGGACGGCCTCGATGATGGGCATGATGACGCTCGTGCGAGTGCTGCCAGAGGACAAATACGATGAAATCATGGCGCGCGTCAAAGCGGGCAAGATAGAGAAATCGCCGTCGGCGCCCGAACATAAACATATCAATTAGAGGAGAAGCCTGGTAGAGGAGAAGCCTGGGCCGAACCGTTCCCGGAACATACAAGGCGGCGGCGCATGTTTTGCTGGAAGCATAGAGATTGAGAATACGTCCTGAGTGTGGTAAAAGATTCTCGTACTTATTTGACTTACATTGAGCTATCAGCGCGTGGCGATTTCCGGCGAATTGCTCCACGTAAAAAACAGCTAAAGAGCCAGACCGGAAATCCGGTCTAGATGCAGACAAAAGGAAGTCGCAAAAGACCTCGCGTTGTTACGGACGCGAGGTCTTTTCCTTTATCAGTACCGCGAGCGGTACTGAATTCCCCAAATTTTATGAACCAATTCCGCGAATTCATCAAAGAAGACCGTGTCCGCATCTTCGACGGCGCGATGGGCACGATGATCTATTCGAAAGGCGTTTACATCAACCGCAGCTACGACGAGTTGAATCTTTCAGGCGCCGAGATCGTGCTCGCCATCCACCGCGAATACGTCAAAGCCGGCGCCGAGATCATCGAGACTAATACCTACGGCGCGTCCAGGGTGAAGCTCGCCGCGCAGGGGCTGGATGACAAACTCGCCGAGATCAACTCCTCGGCGGCGAAGATCGCGCGCAAGGCCGCTATGGAGTCGCATCAGGACGTCTTCGTGGCAGGCGCGATTTCGCCGCTCGGCGTCCGCATCGAGCCATACGGCCCGACCTCCGTAGACGAGGCGAAGGATTTGTTTAAGGAGCAGATTCAGGCCCTGCTCGAGGGAGGGGTGGACGCGTTCGTGCTGGAAACATTTCAGGACCTGGCTGAGATGCGGCAGGCTATCCGGGCCGTGCGCGAATTGTGCGACCACGTCATCTTCGCGCAGATGACCATCAACGAGCAGGGCGCGACCGCGTTCGGGGCCACGCCCGAAATCTTCACCGAGCGGCTCGATCAATGGCTTAACGCCAACGGCGGCGACGTGATCGGGTTGAACTGCTCGGTCGGCCCGCAAATCATCCTCGAAGCGATCGAAAGGATGCGGTCCCACACGACGCGGCGGCTCTCGGCGCAGCCCAACGCCGGATTCCCGCGCGACGTCGGCGGGCGTCAAATCTATCTGGCCTCGCCGGAGTACATGGCCAAATACGCCAAGCGGTTGATCAACGCAGGGGTAAAGTTCATCGGCGGTTGCTGCGGAACCACGTCGGAGCACATCAAGCAGATCGTGAACGCCGCGCGCGCGTCGAGCCCCGGCCGCGGCGCCGGCGCCGTGATCAGGGTCGCCGAACAGAGCGCGAAGGTCGAACCCTCGCCTTTCGCCGAACGCTCGCGCTTCGCGGCAAAGATAGCCGACAACCGGTTCGTCACCAGCGTCGAGATCGTTCCGCCCAAAGGCTGCGACCCATCAAAGATGATCGAAGGCGTTCGCAGCTTGAAAGAAGCCGGCGTCGACGCGGTCAACGTGCCCGACGGCCCGCGCGCGCAATCGCGCATGGGCGCGTTGGCCGTCTCGGTGATCATTGAACAGCAAGTCGGCATCGAGGCCGTCACGCATTACTGCTGCCGCGATAGAAACCTGTTGGGAATGCTCTCCGACCTGCTCGGCGCGGCGGCGCTGGGTTTGCGCAACTTCCTGATCATCACCGGAGATCCGCCGAAGATGGGGCCCTATCCCGACGCCACGGCCGTCTTCGATATTGATTCGATCGGTTTGACGAACCTGGTCAATCATCTCAACCACGGCCTCGACCCCGGCGGCAACCCGATCGGCGAACCGACGAAATTCGTCATCGGCGTGGGCGTCAACCCCGGCGCCATAGATCTCGATTACGAAATCCGGCGCTTCGAGTGGAAGGTGGAGGCCGGCGCCGAATTCGCCATCACGCAGCCGGTCTTCGACGTCGGGCAACTCAAGAACTTCCTCAAGCGTATAGAACATTGCCGCATCCCGATCATTCCGGGCGTCTGGCCGTTGACCAGTTACCGCAACGCCGAGTTTCTGAACAACGAAGTTCCGGGCGTCTCGGTGCCCGATTCGGTGCTCGAAAGGATGCGGAAGGCGCCCGACGGCGCCGCGGGTTTGAAAGAGGGCGTCAAGATCGCGCAGGAGATGTTGATCGAGATCAGACCCTACGCGCAGGGCGTGCAGGTCTCCGCGCCGTTCGGCAAGATCCCGCACGCGCTGGAAGTATTCGAAGTCCTGTGAATCGGAGTGGGACAGATTTTAGTCTGTCCGTGGCCTGAATTGAGGACGGACAGACTAATGGTTTTTGAGAATTAAATAGCTCCATAGTAGTGGGGTTTCTCCTTAGCGACCTTTGCGCCTTTGCGCCTTTGCGAGAAC
>DATEMG010000169.1:0-3318 GCA_035275805.1 Blastocatellia bacterium | reverse complement strand
TGGAGCTGGGTATAGGCATGGAGTTGGGTATGGGTATGGATATCCGCATCATCGGCGTTTTCGGCGCGTCGGATATTGGAGGGGCTGGGACTACGACGATTAACGCCCGGCTGGCTCATTCCCATTGCGCAAGCGACGATTGAATCATCTGTGCTTTCCGGCGCCATCGCAAATTACGGCGATGGCGCCGGAAGGCGGCAAAGCAGACTCAATCGTCGCTGACGCAATCGGCTTCACGCAATCTGAAGCGTTGTATCTTGCCGGTTGCCGTCTTGGGCAGTTCATCTACGAAGTCGATGACGTGTGGGTATTGAAATCGCTGGAGCCGCGCCTTACACCATTCCTGAAGTTCCGCCTTGAGTGATGTCTCGGGAGCCTGTAGCGCGTCGGTAATGATCACGGCGCGGACGCGCATTACGCCATCGACGGGAACGCCGACGACGGCGGCCTCGCGCACCGCCGGATGCTCCATCAACGCGTTCTCGATCTCGATAGGCGAGACCCATTCGCCGCCGACTTTGAGCATGTCGTCGGCGCGCCCTTCGTACCAATAGAAGCCGTCCTCATCCACTCGGTACCGGTCGCCAGTCGCCGTCCAATCGCCCAGCATCGTGCGACGGCTCTTTTCGCGCTGACGCCAGTAAAAAGGCGCGGCGCTCGCCCCTTTCACCAACAGATTCCCGGCCTCGCCCACGGCCACGGGCTTTCCGTCATCATCGAGAATGCGCAGCTCATATCCGGGCACAGGTTTGCCGCTGGAGCCGGAGCGATACTCTTCCGGCGTGTTCGAGCAGAAAATGTGAAGCAATTCGGTCGAGCCAATGCCGTCGAGGATGGTTTGGCCGAAGGTCTCTTTCCAACGCCGCCACGTTTCAGGCGCGAGCGGTTCGGCGGCGGATACGCAAAGGCGCAGTGAGGAGAGGTCGCGCGCCGCCGCGCTTTCATCGTTGAGTATCGCGTTGTAGAGCGTCGGGACGAGGAACAACGCGGTCGGGCGGTATCGCTCGACGACTTCTAGAATGCCGCGCGGCGTCGGCCGTCCCGGCGCGAGCACGGTGGAAGCGCCGCGGCTGAAGGGGAAGGCGAGCGCGGCGCCCAGCCCGTACGCGTGAAACAGGACGCGGCCGAAGACGACGTCGTCTTCGGTCAGCCGCAGGACGTGTCGCGCGTACGTGTCGCAAATGACCGGCATGTCCTGATGTAGATGGACGACGCCCTTCGGCCTGCCCGTCGAGCCTGAACTGTAAAGCCAGAAGGCCATGTCGTCACGATGAACGCCGGCGGCGGGCAGTTCCCCGGCGTGCGCCGCGAGCAATTCGGACATGGAATGCGCGTTCGGCGCCGAGCCGTCGGCCGCGATGACGATAATCTCTTCGTCGTAACCGTCAATCGCCTGCGACAGTTTGTCGAGATAGGAGGTTTCGGTAATGACGGCGCGGGCGTAACTGTCTTCGAGAAAGAAGCGGTAGTCGGACGCTTTGTACAGCGGATTGATCGGGATCGGAACCGCGCCGGCTCGCATCGCGCCGAAGAACGCAGCCGGGAACGCCGGAGTATCGCCGAGAATAAGGAGGACTCGATTTTCACGCGCGACGCCGAGCGAGTGCAGCGCGCGCCCCATTGCGCAGACGCGATTGAAGAGGTCGTCATATGTGATCCGCTCGTCGCCGAAATAAATCGCCGTCTTTCCGCCGCGACCGGCTTCGAGATTGTCGTCAATCAGCGTGGCCGCATTGTATTTTTCGGGCGTCATCGTTTTATCCTCCTGGTCTTGATTCCATCGCGCATCGCCCGTTGATTGGCGGGGGGCGTCGTGTAATGACGCCGGGCTGACAACGAACATAAGGGACCGTCCACGAAGTTACACAAAGGGTCACGAAGAGAATACGCTCCCGCCTTAGTGCTTCTTTGTGTGTCTTTGTGGAGGAATCTCTATCGAGAATGGCACATGGCGTTGCAGCTGCGCGAGCCAAAACTGGGGCGTACAGGAAACACAAAGGGGGAAAGGCGCCCTGGAAAAACTACAAGGCGCCTTTGACCGTGGGCTACTCAAGCCTTGGCTTTTGGAGCGTTCTTCTCCATCTCGCCGCCCGACTGCTGCCAGGCGTTCGTCCCGCCGAGCAGCGTCGCGCCGTTCTTGTACCCGGCCTTTTCCAGGAGCGATGTGGCGGTAGCGCTCGATTGCTCCGCCCCGCAACTGCAATACGTGATGATGCGTTTGTCGCGTGGCAGATCTTTGTAATCCCCCGCCTGAATCTTATCCAGCGGCAGATTGATAGAGCCTTTGATGTGTCCGCTGTTGTAGGCGTCGGGGCTGCGCACGTCCACAACAACCACTTGTTTGTCGGCCATCAACTTCTTCAGTTCTTCGACCGTGATGCGCGGAACCTGGCTTCCCGCGCTCTGCGCGGCAGGCGGTGGTTGCGCGGACGCCGACGCGGCGGTAGTAGTCGCCGGGTGGGTTTCCGTACTTGAGCAGGCGGCGTTCAACAGCAGCAAGCCGACGGCGAGAACACTGCCCAGGTTATTCCAAGATCTTGACATGACGCTAACCTCCTTTTGTTATGCGTTAAGCAGGAGCGTTTGATCGCTATTTCTTCTGCAATTCGGCGAGCGCGGCGAGCACCTCTTCACTGTGTTTGGCGACCTTAACGGCGGGGAAAACCTTCGCGATTTTGCCCTGCGGGTCAATGATGAAGGTGTTGCGCGCCGAGAGTTTATTGCCGTTGTATTCCATAACCGAGCCGTAGGCGGTGGAGACTTTTACCTCCGTATCGGCCAGCAATTTGAAGTTAAGTCCCTCCTTTGCGCAGAAATTCTTGTGCGATTCCTCATTATCCACGCTGACCCCGAGAATCACGGCTCCGGCCTTTTCGTACTGCGCCAGATCGCGCTGGAAGTTGCGGGCCTGAATGGTGCAGCCCGAAGTGAAATCCTTAGGGTAAAAATAGAGCACCACCCATTTGTCGCGATAATCCTTGAGACTGACATCCTTGGCTTCGTCGCTCTTGAGCGTGAATTCAGGAGCGGGTTTGCCGACTTCGGGGAGCGCGCTGTCTGCGGCGCCAATGGCGGAAGCGATCGTCATTGACAGGCAGATGAATAGTGTGGCGAACAAAGCGCGATTGAGTTTCATAGTCTCTCCTTTGGAAGTTTCAGTTGATCTTATGCGCCGGCGGCGGCCGGCGCGGTTTTGTAATCGGGTTAGCCGGCCATGGCGCCGGCGTATTTCGGGTAATTCAATGACCGGGGCGGGCGCTGTATTTGGCGATCAATTTGTCGCGGATTTCCGCGTCGCCCAGCCCCTGTTGCTTGTAT
>DATEMG010000168.1:0-6614 GCA_035275805.1 Blastocatellia bacterium | reverse complement strand
GAGGGATTTTTCTCAAAGTCTCCCTGTCTCTCCGTCGCCCCGTCGCCCCGTCGCCCCGTCGCCCTGTCGCCTTGTCCCCTACTCCTAATTCACTTCGTGACGCCGAACTGCCCGAGCATGAAGGCGTAATCGAACGCCATGTCGCGCAAGCGGTCGTAGCGCCCGGATGCGCCGCCGTGGCCGCCCGGCTCCAGCTTGATCTTGAACAGAAGCAGATTGTTGTCGGTCTTCATCTCACGCAGTTTGGCGACGTATTTGGCCGGCTCCCAGTACATCACCTGAGAGTCGTTGAGCGAGGTTCTGACGAGCATCGTCGGATAGGCCTTCTTCTCAATGTTGTCGTAGGGCGAATAACTGCGCATGTAATCGTATGCCGGCTTCTCGTTCGGGTTGCCCCATTCGAGGTATTCGCCGACGGTCAGCGGCAGCGACGCGTCGAGCATGGTGTTCATCACGTCGACGAACGGCACAAACGACACTACTGCTTTGAAGAGGTCGGGGCGCATGTTGGTCACCGCGCCCATCAGCAGGCCGCCGGCGCTGCCGCCCGTAATGATCAGGCGGTCTTTCGACGTGTATTTCTCGTTGACCAGGCTCTCGGCTGCGGTAATGAAGTCGGTGAAGGTATTCTTCTTGACCATCATCTTGCCCGTGTCGTGCCACTCCTTGCCCATCTCTCCGCCGCCGCGGATGTGCGCGATGCCGAAGACCACGCCGCGATCCAGGAGGCTCAGCCGGTTAGACGAGAAGTCGACGTCGTTTGAGATGCCGTAAGAGCCGTAACCCTCAAGCACCATCGGGCGCTGCCCGTCGCGCTTCAGGTCTTTCTTGTAAACAATAGAGATCGGCACTTTGACGCCGTCAGAAGCCGTGGCGTAGACGCGTTCGGATTTATAGAGTTCCTGGTTATATCCGCCGAGCACCGGCTGCTGCTTGCGAAGCTCGCGTTTGCGCGTCACCACGTCGTAATCGTAGACCGAACCGGGCGTGACGAACGATTCGTAGTTGAAGCGGAAATTGGTCGTATTGAACTCGGCGTTCGGCCCCGGGTAAGCGACGTAGACCGGGTCCTGGAATTCAATCTCGTGCGACTTGCCGCTCTTCAGATCGGTCACGCGGAATTTCGGCAACCCGTTCTCGCGCTCGACCGCGATGTAATGGCCGGCATAGCAATCAACGTCTTCGAGCATCACGTCCTTGCGAAATGGGATGATTTCTTTCCAGTTCTTCGGCGAGGGGTCGCCGACCGGGGCGGTCACGAGCCGGAAGTTCTTCCCTTGATCGTTGGTGCGGATGTAGAAATTTTCGCCCAGGTGATCGATGTAATACTCGTGGTTCTCCTTGCGCGGCAGGAAGAGCTTCAATTCGCCGCCGGGCTTGTCGGCAGACAGATAGCGCATCTCACTGGTCGTCGAACTGGCAGAACTGACGACGACGTAGCCTTTGCTGCGCATCTTCCCCACGCCGGTGTTGTAAAGCTCGTCCTTTTCTTCGAACAGCAGCTCATGTTTGCCTCCGGCGCCGCCCAGCGCGAAGCGAAAGATCTTGTTCGAACGCTTCGTGACCTCGTCCTCCTGCCCGTAGAAAAGCGTCTTGTTATCGTTGGCCCAGGCGACGGAGGTCACGCGCTCGGCGAGCTTTTCACTGATCTTCCCGGAGCGCAGATCCTTGACGAACATGCTGTATTGGCGAAAACCGGTGGTGTCGGTCGAAAAAGCAAGCAGATTGCCGTCTTCGCTGACGTTGTACGCCCCGACGCTGAAGAACTGATGTCCTTCGGCCATCTTGTTCATGTCGAGCGTGATTTCTTCCGGCGCCTTCAGGTCGCCCTTTTTGCGGCAGAAAATCGGGTACTGCTTTCCCTGCTCGGTGCGCGTGTAATAGAAGTAATCGCCCCTGCGATAGGGCACGTTCTCGTCGGTCTCCTTGATGCGCGCGAGCATTTCTTTGTAGAGCGCTTCCTGGAAACCGACGGTCGGCTTCATCATCGCGTTGGCGTAATCGGTCTCAGCCTTGAGGTAGGCCAGAACGTCATTGTCGGTCTTCGTCTTGTCGACCATCCAGGCGTAATCGTCCGTAACCGTGTAGCCGTGGATTTGCGCGGTTTTCGGGACCTTCTTGGCGGTCGGCGGTTTTGGTGGTTGTTCCTGAGCAGACATCTTATTTCCGTTCAAAACGACAAGCGCCGTCAGCGCGGTGGCTGACAGCAGAATCGTTGGTTTGAGTTTCATGACTCCTCCGCTGTGGCAAAATTTTCGGGATCAAACAAGCGGGTCGCGATAAAGTTTATGGTTTTTCAGCAAAACCCTTAGCAAGAGATCGCGCGGATTGTACCATTGATCAGCGATTATTGCGCGATGGGGGCAGGCCGCGCCGTTTCTCAGTTCCTTCACTCAAACCGGCTGAGCGCTTACAGAGTGTATTTTGGACAAGAGACGGCATTGGCAGTCTGCGGCGCGATTGACTGTCCCCACACAGTCGTCGCGCCACAGATCTCCCGGCAGGCTGAGGACGCGATAGGAGACTATCGGACTTTTCATCCTGCCCATTTATTAATGCGAGCGAACCCGGCAAAACAGCTCATGACGAGAGATCATTATTTTAAAAAGCTGTCGGAGCGCCGAAGCGCGCTCGAACAGACATGGCGATCATTTGTCTCTCCTTGCCCGCACGTCCTCCGCAGACGCCGCCCGCCACAACCGCACAGTTTTGTCTTTGCTTGATGAAACCAGCAACCGCCCATCATGCGAAAACGCCAGAGACAAAACGCGCCCCGTATGACCTTTGAGCGCGAGCAATTCCGCCCCGGTTTCTGCGTCCCAGACGCGGATGGTTTGATCTTCACCGGCCGATGCCAGGCGCCTCCCGTCAGGCGAGAATGCGATGGCGCGGAGATCGCCGCTGTGCCCTCTGAGTGAAAGTATTTCGCGGCCGGTGAATGCGTCCAGGAGTTTCACGAAGTGATTGGCGCCGCCGGTGGCGATCAGTCTGCTGTCGGGAGAGAACTTCGCCGGCGCGTAAGACTCGAATTCCAACAATTGAGTTCCGCTCTTCACGTCCCACACCCTGGCCCGGTCATCAAGCCCATTGGAGACCAGCCTGACTCCGTCGTGAGAGAAGCTTACTATCCTCAGGGCATTGGCGTGCCCTTTCATCGTCAATCGTTCCCGTCCCGCGCTCACATCCCAGAGTTTGATCAGCCGGTCTTCGCTACCGGTGGCCAGTGTGGCGCCGTCGGGGGAAAAGGCGACAGTTGTCGCATAACTAGCGTGTCCTGTCAGCGAGGCGACTATCTGCCCGGTAACGGCATTCCGTAATTCGACCACCGGTTCCTGGTTTTTGTAGCCGCCTGTGACTGCGATCAATTTTCCGTCCGGCGAAAATTCAACGCTCTGAAGATAATGCTCCGGATTGCTGATAACTATATTGGGCCTGCCTGTCGCCACGTCCCACAGCGTTATCGCGCCGACATTGTCAACAGTAGCAATCGAGGCCCCGCTTGGAGCGACTGCGACAGAGTTAATGTTGCTGTTACCGTCTCTGGCGATGACAGGTGGCGGGTCGAGCTTTTTCAGATCGTAGACTCTGGTCGAATCTCCAGTCGTGCAGAAAACCTCGGTTGTTGAACGATCAGGGGAAAATATCAGTGTGCCGATCTCAAATTCGCTATCGACTCTGGCGATCTCTTGTCCGGTCGCCTGATCCCAAAATCTCAGAACGCCGTCCTCACCTGCCGAGGCTATAGATTTGCCGTCCGGCGACAATCCGACTGTCCAAACCAGCCCCCGATGTCCTGAGTAGGTTTGGCGCAATTCCCCACTGGCCACATCCCAAGCGCGAACGAATCCGTCCCGCGTTCCCGCAATCAATGTCTTTCCGTCCTCTGAAAAAATAAGGTGAAGAATGTCAGCGTAGCCGTCGCGTAGAACGGCGGCCAGATTGAATGTTTTAAGATCCCACAACCGCACGGTCTGATCGCCGGTGCCGCCTATCGCCAGAGTCCTGCCGTCGGGAGAGAACTGAGCCGTTCTCACCCATTTGCCTGCGAAGTCGAACTTATGTAGCAACTCTCCCGAATCGGTTCTCCATAATCTTGTGGCGGCGTCATCGCCGCCGGTGGCCAACATACCGCCGTCAGGAGACAGCGCGACCGTACGTATTCGCGTGTCGCCATGGACGAGTTTTTCAAAGACTTTTCGGCGGGACGCGATCTCCCAGACTTTCACCAACCCTCTCTCCCCACATGCCGCCAGTCTTTTTCCGTCTCCTGACAGAGCCAGGCCGAGAACCGGTTCCTCCAGGGCGCCGAAGACGCCTTCCATATGTTTTGCGCCGGCGTCCCAGATTTCGATCTTTCCGGTGCGCGACGCGATAAAGAGCTTCTTCGCATCCTGCGTGATAACGAGGTCGGTGGCCGTGGCCTGATGTTGCAGCTTCGCCTGTTCGGTGTGGAGAGCCTTCCAGAGAAAATACCACTCGAAGCCGCGCCAACGGTCGTCCCACTGGGGATCAGGATGCGCCCGATACCGATCGACAAGTTCGCGGGCGCGTTCCAGGTTTCGGTCCACGAGGTCCTGCCCCGCCTGACGCATGTCGGCCGCATACAACAATCTAAGCTGCCGGCGCGTTTGCGCCTCCGCAATGCGCGTCTGCCGCACAAAATAAACGACAGCGCCGAGTAGCGTCAGCAAAACCAATGTGGACGCGGCCACGCCCGCTTTATGTCGCTTAACGTATCGGGTGGTGAGATAGATCAACGTGCCCTTGCGGGCGACGACCGGTTTACCGTTCAAATGCCTGGCGATGTCTTCGCTGAAATCGCCAGCCGAGCGATAACGGCTTTGAGGCTCCTTGCGCACGGCTTTCAACACTATGTCGTCCAAATCGCCCTGCAGCCGCGCGCGCAAGCGTTCCGGCTTGCCTTCCCGCGTTTCGCTGACTTGTCGAGGCGATCGTGTGATCGGATTCCGGCCGTCATCGACGGCGACCTCGACCGTTCGACTGACGACGACGCTGGGCGGCGGCGGCTCTTCCTCGCTGATCACCCGCGCGGCTTCATGCGGCGTCCTACTCCTGATTCGATAAGGCCGATGTCCGGTGAGCAGTTCGTAGAGCATGACCCCGAGCGAGTAGACATCGCTGGCGGTCGTAATGCTTTCGCCGCGCGCCTGTTCGGGGCTGGCGTATTCCGGAGTCATCGCATGAAATCCGGTTTGCGAAGGCGGCGAATCTTCGATTCCCAGCAGAGACGGATCCAGCAGCTTGGCGATGCCGAAATCGAGCAGTTTTACCGTCCCGTCGTTAGCCACAAGGATATTGCTCGGTTTCAAATCACGGTGGACGATCAGGTTGTCGTGGGCGTACTGAACGGCCGCGCAGATTTGCTGGAACAGCTTCAATCGTTCGGTGATCGAATGTTTGCGCGAGTCGCAGAATTCCGTGATAGGCTCGCCTTCGACATATTCCATCACGACATATTGACATCCGTCTTCGGCCACGCCGCCGTCTAGCAGGCGCGCGATGTTCGGATGGTCAAGCCCGGCCAGAATGCGGCGCTCCTGGCGAAAGCGGCGCTCGATCTCGCCGGTCATCAAACCCGGCCAGACCAGCTTGACGGCGACCTGTTTGCGATAGGCGTCGTCAGCGCGCTCGGCCAGGTAGACCACGCTCATCCCGCCACGCCCGACCTCGCGCGCAATCCTATACGGGCCGATCATTCGACCGGCTGCCTGACGGCTTTCATCGGCTAAGGCAATTGCCGAAGCGCTGATGTCGAGCGGCCTTTCCAGAAAACCGGCGGCGTCTTCGTGATCATGCAGCATCTGTATGACCTGCGCGCGGATCCGATCGTCCCCGTCGAACTTCGTGGCCAGGAAATCCGCTCGCGCTGAAACCGCCAGTTCCAGGGCTTCCTCAAACAAATTTCTGACTTTTCGCCACTGCTCCGTAGTCATTTTTTTTCCCGCTCCATTTGTACATAATGCGTAGCGTGAGACGTAAATAGCTCATCCGGGCAAAAAAATATTTCGAGTCTATTCTTTAGACCAAAAGAATCAAAACATACAGCCCGATATACAGGAGGATTTAGTATGGTGGAGCTAACCTCAGTCACATTCACCGCGCTCTTCAAACAGTGGCGTAGTGGAGACCGGGAGGCTGGCGAAGAATTGTTCCGATTGATCTATCAGGATCTATTGCGTCTGGCTCAAAGTTATCTCAACGGAGACCGCGCCGGGAGGGCGATTCAGGCGACGACCCTTGTGCATGAGACTTACCTGCGATTGTTCGGAAAAGATAAAGTCGACGTGAACAGCCGGGGACATTTTTTCGCCATCGCAACCAGACAAATGCGCCGCATTCTGATTGATATTTCGCGCAAGAAGGGGGCGGCGATAATCACTCATCGTCTTGACAGTCTTGCGCCTGAAGAATTAGCCGGGTCGGAGAAGACTCCCGGCGCGGACTTGATCGCGCTGGACGAAGCCCTCGACGAGCTTGAAAAGATCGACGAAAGAGCTTGTCGCGTGGTCGAGTTGCGTTACTTCGGCGGGTTGAGCGAAAAAGAGACGGCTGAAATATTGGACATATCAGTGGCTACGCTCAAACGCGATTGG
>DATEMG010000167.1:0-10057 GCA_035275805.1 Blastocatellia bacterium | reverse complement strand
TAACCGATTCAGGAGGTTCAGTCGTTCCGGGAGCTACGGTGGTCGCCACGAATGTCGCCACCAGGGTCGAGTATGCCAGACGGACTAATGAGTCGGGGCTGTATGTCATCAGTCCCTTGCCGCCGGGCGAATACACGGTGTCAGTTTCAGCGACGGGCTTTCAAACCTTGATACAGGAGAAGGTAATCGTAGACGCTTTGAGCGCCGTCAGCGTCAATCTGACGCTTAAAGTCGGCAACGTCGCGGACACCGTCACCGTGGCCGACGCTCCCGCACAACTGAATACCTCTGATGCGCGACTCGGCACAACGATCCGCAACGAGTTGTATACAAATTTGCCGCTGGCGATGGGCACCGCCGTCGCCGGGTCCGGCATTGGTCAAGGCCCCAGAAATCCTGGCGCCTTCATTTTCTTATTGCCCGGAGTTTCAGAAGGTAATCGTTGGGGCACGATCAATGGCGCTCAGGGCTTTTCAAAGGACGTGTTTATCGAAGGCGTCCCCATCACAGACCCGATTCAGCAGGGCGAAGGCCGCACGATCAGCCTGGGGGTCTCGGTCGAAGCGGTAGAGCAGTTTCAGGTGGAAACCAGCGGCACCGGGGTGGAATTCAACGGACAAGGCTCCGAGAACTATACGATCAAATCGGGAGGCGCTCAGTATCACGGCTCGGTGTTCGAGTACTTCCGAAATACCGTGCTCAACGCGCGGGGATTCTTCCCGCAGGTTCGCCCGGTCGAGCATCAAAACGAATTCGGCGCCACTATCGGAGGACCGATCCTCAAGAAAAAGCTCTTCTTCTTTTTCGCCTACGACGGGTGGCGCTATCGGGTGGTCAGCGCCGCACAACTCGCGTCCGTCCCGACGCTTAAAATGCGGGTGGGAGATTTCAGCGAATTGCCGGTGGCCATCTACGACCCGCAGACGACGGTCGACGTTCCCGGAGCCCCCCCCCGCCGCACCCAATTCAGCGATCCGTCGCGCGCGACCGCGGCCAATCCGCTGGGACTCAACATTATTCCGTTAAATCGTATCTCCGCCATCTCGAAAGTCTATCAGTCCCTATTGCCCGCGCCGACCAATTCGTCTCTCCAGAACAATTTCCTGGGGGCCATTCCGGTCGCGTATAACAACGACAGCATCAACGCGAAAGTGGACTATAACCTGACGGCGAATCAACGTCTCTCGGGCTTATACACGCATGGCAAAAGGAGTCAGCCGGGACCATTCAGGGAGATCAGCTCCGCCAGCCCTCAGAGTGGTTTTCCGCTGCCTTACACGGATACGCGAAAGGTCGTGGAAATCCCGACCGTGTTCCAATTGAAACATAACTGGAACATCGGTTCGAACCTGGTCAACCAACTGAGCTTCGGCTACAACCACTTATTCATTCCGATCACCAACGTCACTTCAGACGGTAAGTGGTCAACTCAGTCCGGCCTCAAGGGGCTGCCTCCCGGCGACGCGAGCGACGCTTTCCTGGAAGCGGCATTTGGGGGCCCCAACGCGCCCTCAGGATGGCGCGGGACGAATTCCAGGGACTTCGAGGACAATAATTACAACTACACTCTCCAGGACAGCCTGTTATGGGTGCGAAATAAACACACGTTCAAATTCGGATTCCAATATCAACGGACGCGCGACCGGACCATCACGAACGACACCGGCAGCCTGCTGACGACGAACTTCAGCAATTTACAAACCGCTGGCTTCAATGCGTCAGGCGGATTGCTGACCGGGACCGGTAACGCGTACGCCAGTTTCCTGCTGGGCGCTTTGAATTCAGCCACTATCAATCAGGATTCAGTGATTGTGACCAACGCTAAATTCAGCAGCTACTCATGGTGGGTGGCGGACGACTATAAGGTGACTCCGCGACTTACGGTGAATCTGGGGTTGCGCCACGACATCATGCTGCCCTACACAGAAGGGGACGACCAGTTCACTTTCCTGGACATCAACGCTCCGAACCCTAAGGCCGGAGGGATTCCCGGAGTCTTGCGGTTCGGCGGTAATGACGCGCCGGACGCCATAAGCTGCAATTGCAGCCAGATCATCAATACTTATTATCGCGCTTTCGGGCCGCGCATCGGATTTGCGTTCGGCCTCAATGACAAGACGGTGGTTCGCGGCGGCTACGGGATGATGTACTCGCGCAGCGGCGCGGTCGGGGGCCGAGACGGCGCGCGCATAGGGACTGGCTTGACGGGCATTAACGCCAATGCTCCGGTCGTGAGTCCGAATGGCTCGTTCAGAGAGGCTCTGTTCTGGGACAGCGGCTTCCAGCCGTTCATTAAAGGGCCGATCTTCAACGAGACTTATCAGACCGGTTTCAATGGAGACGGGACAGGCGGCGCCGTGACCTTTGGCGATCCCTTCAGCCAACCGCCGCGCTATCAGAATTGGAATCTCTCGATCCAGCGCTCGCTAACCTCTTCGTTAGTCGTGACGGCGGCTTATGTGGGAAGCAATGGCAAACAGCTTCGCGGGGGCGGACGCGGCATCTTTTCAAATCAGATTGATCCAAAATATTTGGTCCTGGGGAATCTGCTCACCTCAACCACAAACCCCACAAACCGCACAAACGTAGCGCTGGCAGCCGCCATCGTGCCGGGAATCAAACTGCCGTTCGCGAACTTTTCAGGGACAATCGCTCAGATGTTGCGCCCGTTCCCTCAATATAACAGCGTCACCGATGTATACGGCAACGTCGGTCAATCGAACTACAACGCCCTACAGTTATCAGTTCAACAGCGCCTTTCACAAGGGCTGACTTTCAACGTGAACTACACATTCAGCAAGGCGCTCGGCACAATAAATGGAAATCGCAGCGCATATATCCAGGAGAAAAACCTCTCCACAACTGATCAGCCGCACCTCCTGAACGCGTTCTACACTTACGAACTGCCGTTCGGGAAAGGGCGCGCGTTCAACCCGGACAACAGCGTCGTCCGAGCGGTGGTGAGCGGCTGGCAGATCACCGGTATCACCAGGTACGCTTCGGGCACGCCGCTCGGGCCTTTCACCGCTAACTGCAATGTGCCGCAGGCGGGCACATGCTGGGCCAGTTTCAATGCGGCGTTTACGGGGGATGCGAAACTCAAAGGAGACGGGGGAGTCACTCCCTTTATCAACGTCGCCGCCTTCGTCTCTCCGGCTGCGTTCACATACGGTAACACTCCAGCGACGGGGGCCTACGGGCTTCGCAACCCGCACTTCGTTAATCAGGACTTGAGCATGACCCGGAATTTTCAAATCCGCGAGAATTTACGGTTTGTGTTCGGGGCTGATTCGTTCAACCTCTTCAATAATGTCCGTCTCGGAAGCATCAATACGAACATTACTAATTCCAATTTCGGCAAGGCCGCCGCTCAGGTGAACTTGCCACGCGTATTCCAGTTTAAGCTCAGAATCGAATTCTGATAGTTGGAGGCAGCGCGTATGCTGAAGCCGTTTCATCGATCGCGCCGCGTCGCATTGTGCGCGGCTATCGTCTTATGCGTGTTTATAAACCTCGGCGGCGATTCGCCGCTGAGCGCGCAGTCCGCGAACACCGGTTGGGCGCAAGTCCCGGCCATCCTGGCGCGCATCAAGGCCCCGGCCTTTCCAAATCGTGATTTCAAGATCACCGATTACGGCGCGGTCGCCGACGGCAAGACTGACAACACCGAGGCCATTCGCAAGGCCATCGCGGCTTGCAACGCGGCTGGCGGCGGTCGAGTCGTCGTGACGCCGGGCATATTTCTGACCGGGGCGGTCCACCTAAAGAGTAACGTCAATCTGAACGTCGTGGAAGGCGCGACGCTTAAATTCATTCCCGACCCGGCGAAATATCTGCCTGTCGTCTTCACGCGTTTCGAGGGGACGGAGTGCATGAACTATTCGCCGCTGATATACGCCTTCGAGCAGGAAAACATCGCCGTCACAGGCAAGGGAACGCTCGACGGCTCGGCTTCGAATGAAAATTGGTGGGCGTGGAAGAGGTCGGGCGCCGACGCCGTCCGCCGTCTGCTCGAATTCAATGACAAGGGCACGCCGGTCTCCGAGCGCGTCTTCGGCGAGGGCTACAAGCTGCGGACCAATTTCATTCAACCCTATCGCAGCCGCAACGTCCTGATCGAAGGCGTGACGATCAACAATTCGCCGATGTGGGAAATTCATCCGGTGCTCTGCGCGAATGTGACGGTGCGCGGCGTGACAGTCGTCTCGCATGGCCCTAACAACGACGGGTGTAATCCTGAATCTTGTAAGGATGTTTTGATCGAAGATTGCGTCTTCGACACAGGTGACGATTGCGTCGCCATCAAATCGGGCAGGAACGACGACGGGCGCCGCGTCGCGACGCCTTCCGAAAACATTATCGTCCGAAATTGCGTGATGAAGGACGGCCACGGCGGAGTCGTGATGGGCAGCGAGATTTCGGGCGGCGTGCGCAACGTCTTCGTCGAAGACTGCAATATGGACAGCCCGAACCTCGACCGCGCGCTGCGTTTCAAATCGAACGCCAGGCGCGGCGGCGTGATCGAAAACGTTTTTATGCGCAACGTCGAGGTCGGCCGCGTCGCCGAAGCCATTTTGACGATAGATTTTCTCTACGAGACCGGCGCCAACGGGCCGCACAAACCCGTCGTCCGCAACGTGACGATTGAGAACGTTCGAAGCGGATCAAGCCCGCGCGTAATGTGGATCGCAGGCTTTCCCGGCGCAGTGATTGAAGACATTCGCTTCGCCGATTGTGCGTTTCGCGGCGTCGAAGCGAGCGAGTTCGTTCAAAACGCCGGCTCCATCTCGTTCAAGAACGTTTCAATCGAACCGGCGAATAAAGGGCGCAGCCGCAATTCGCCTGAGACTAAACCTTAAGATGAGGACATCCACGAAGACACACGAAGGAGCGCGAAGATTTTCGCTTTTTCCTTTGTGTTTCTTCGTGTGTCTTTGTGGATGTTTTTCGCAGGAGAGACGCTTTATGGTTACAAAGAGAGATTCGTTAGTCGCCCTGTTGACGGTCTGCGCAACGCTCGCCGTCGTCACTTTGGGTCAAACCGAGAAGCCCTTGATGGGGTCGTCAATCTTCGACTGGAACACTATCGAAGCGACGCCGACGAAGGTCGGCTCGACGCGTAAATTTTTTCAAGCGCCGACGGCCACGCTCGACGAGCTTGAATGTCACGTGACGACGCTCAATCCGGGCGAGACCCCGCACCCGCCCCACAAACATCCCGACGAGGAAGTGATCATAGTCAAAGAAGGAACGGTCGAGGCGTTGGTCAACGGCCAGACGAAACGAGTCGGGCCGGGCTCGATCATCTTTCAAGCGGCGAACCAAATGCACAGCATCCGCAACGTCGGGCAGACGGCTGCCGTCTATCACGTAATCAAATGGAATTCGCCCGGAATGTTAAAGAACAGGACAAAACAGTAACTGCGACGGCCACAGCCGGGTAGTTGTAGATAAGCGCCAGCAAAGGAGACACACTTATGAACAGGATTTCGGCCCTCAAGTTCTGGGCGGCGTCCGCGATATTAATCATGCTCGCCGGCGCCGCCTTCGGGCAGAGCGACGGCTCGATCACCGGGCAGGTCAAAGACAGCAACGGCGCGGCCGTCGCGGGCGCGACAGTCAAGTTTGTCAATCCGACAAACAGCGTGTCGCGGACGGCCACCACTGACGCTGACGGGATTTTCGTCGCGCCACAACTCCCGCCTGGCGCATACACGATCAGCGTCGAGAAGCAGGGCTTCAAGAGGGTGGAGAAGGGCAACGTCGTTCTGAGCGCGTTGGACAAGCTCAATGCGGGCGACTTCACGCTCGAAGTCGGCCAGGTGACCGAAGCGGTCCAGATTCAGGCCGACGCGGGCCAACTGCAGATCAAGACTGAATCGGGCGAGCGCTCCGACCTGATCACGAACAGGCAGGTCAGGAACCTCGCGCTCAACGGCCGCAACATTCTGGACTTGACGAAAACCATCCCCGGCGTCATCAACACCAACCAGAACGCGCAATCCACCGTTACGAACGCCGCCGGAACCTTCACCGTCAACGGGGCGCGCAGCAACATGCACGAAGTCACGGTGGACGGCTCGACCAACCTCAACACGGGGAACAACAGCGGCCTGCTCGTCACGGTCAACCCGGACGCCCTGGCCGAGATCAAGATACTGACCTCGAACTACCAGGCCGAATACGGGCGCGCGGGCGGCGGCTTCGTGCAGCTCACAACCCGCTCCGGCACGAACGAGTATCACGGCGGCGGCCGCTACTTCCGCCGTCACGACTCGTTGAACGCCAACAGCTTTTTCAACAACGCCAACAGGCTGTCCAGGAACATCTACCGCTACAACTTCTACGGCTACGATTTCAGCGGCCCCGTCCCCTTCATCGGCGAGAAGGATCACCGCAAGCTCTTCTTCTTTTTCAGCCAGGAGTATTACAGGCAGGTGATCCCTGAAAACGCGCGCAACATCCGTGTGCCCACCGAGGCCGAGCGCAACGGAGATTTCTCGCAGACGACGGACGGCAATGGGGGCAAGATATTCATCAAAGACCCGCTGCTTGCCGGCGCCTGCAGCGCCAATGACCAAACGGCGTGCATCCGCGATCCCTCTCGCGCTATGCCCGGCAACCCGACGGGCTTGAACATAATCCCGGCGGGCCGCTTCTTCAACAACGGGCAGGCGATCCTCAATCTTTATCCGACGTCGAACGTCACGGGCCGCAACAATTTCAACTTCACCTCGCAGGTGTCGAGCAAGTACCCGCGTCGCGAAGACATTCTGCGAATGGATTATCAGATCAACGAGAAGACGCGTTTGAGCGGGCGCTTCATTCGCAACGAGGACGAGCAACGGTTCGCTTACGGCACGACTTCGGCGTCGTGGAACTGGCCGCTTTCGTTCGCCGCGCGGCGCAACGGGCCGGGCTACACCTTCGGGTTTACGTTGACTAACACCTTCAGCCCGACGCTGGTCAATGAATTCTCCTACGCGCCGAGTCGCGGCGCGGTGACGATCTCCGTGGTTGACGACAAATTCACGCGCGCGGCCAACAACATCAGCGCGCCGCTGCTTTTTCCCGACGCGAACAACGGCGACGCCATTCCCAACTTCAACTACGGCGGCATCGCCAATCAGACCTTCCCGACCACTGGTTTCAACGGCTCGCCGTTCACCCAGACCTTTTCGCTCGACAACTTCATAGACAACCTGACCAAGGTCTGGGGCAAGCACACGGTCAAGACCGGTTTCTACTGGCAGCGCAGCCATAACAAGCGCACATCGTTCGGCCCCATTCAGGCCAACATCAACTTCGCCAACGACAGCAACAATCCGCTCAACACCGGGCACCCGTTCGCCAACGCGCTGCTGGGCGTCTACAGCTCATACGAGCAGGCCAGCGTCCAGCTCACGAATGACTTCGTTTACAACAACGTCGAAGTCTATATTCAGGACACCTGGAAGGTCACTCCGCGTTTGACGCTCGATTACGGCCTGCGGCTCTCTTACTACCAGCCGCTTTATGACATTGAGCGCCAGTTGGGACTTTTCGACTCGGCGCTATATGACCGCTCCAAGGCCGTCAGAATCTACGCGCCGGTCTGCGTCAACGCCGCTACCTGCGCTAGCGGCGCCAACCGCCGCGCGTTAGACCCGGCGCAATTGGTTCCCGGCTTCACCCCGACGACGGCGAATACGCTGCCGGCGACTTTTGTGGGGCTGATCGTGCCGAATTCAGGCGACATCACAAACGGCGTCGGGTCGCTTGACAGGAGCGCTCCGCGCGGAGGCTACGAAAGCGATTCGGTTTTGTGGGGGCCGCGCTTAGGTTTCGCTTTCGATCTGACCGGCGATCAGAAGACGGTCATTCGTGGCGGCTTCGGCATGAGCTACGATCGCATTCGCGGCGACGTGACGATTGACGGCATCACCAACCCACCGAACGTCCTGCAGCCGACGCTTTTTTTCGGCAGGCTGGAGGACATCCCGAGCCTCAGAAGCTCGGGCGGATTTCGCGCCATTCCCAACGTCGTCGGCGTGGACCGGGGCGGGGAACTGCCGACCGTTTACACATACAGCCTGGGCGTGCAACGCAACGTCGGTAGGAGCACGGCCGTCGATGTGGCTTACGTCGGCGCGCTCGGACGCCACCTCGCGCGGCAGCGCAATCTGAACTCGCTCCCTTACGGGACGACCTTCTCCCGCGCGGCGCAAGACCCGACTCAGTTCGCTAACGGCGTAATCCCGAACGCGCAGCCCAATCTGCCGTTGGCATACAGCCAGGCGGGGATCAACTTCACGGGCCAGTTCGCGCTGCCCGTCAACTTCCTGCGGCCCTTCCCCGGCTACGGCGACATCAATTACAGGTCGTTCGACGCGAACTCCAATTACAACGCGCTGCAAGTCTCGGTCAATCGCCGCTTCACGAGCCGTCTCACGTTCGGCGTCGCCTACACCTGGTCGAAGGCGCTGACGACGGCGAACGACGAGACCGAAAACACACACCCCTTCAACTCCAGGGGATACGATTACAAGCTCTTCGGTTCCGACCGTACGCACGTCTTCGTGGCCAATTACGTCTACGACCTGCCGAAGATCGGTCGTTATCTCGGAGACAACCGCTTCGCGCGAGGCGTCTTCGACAACTGGCAAATCTCCGGCATCACGCAATTCGTTTCGGGAACGCCGTTAGAGTTAGGATTGAACATCGCCGGCGTTGACGCGGGACAGCGCATCACGGGCGCTTACTCCGGTGGAGGACTTTCGGGACAACAGCCGCGTCTCTCTATCAAGAGCGATCCGAGTAAAGGGCCGAACGGATTGTTGGTCGATCCGAACGCCTTCGTCGTTCCGGCCCTTGGCAGTATTGGGCCGTACCCGCGCACGTACCTGCGCAATCCAGGCATCAACAATCACGACATCTCGATCTTCAAGAACTTTCCGCTCGGCGGCGAAGGCTCGCGCCTCCTGCAACTGCGCTTCGAGTTCTTCAACGCTTTCAACCACACGCAGTTTTCTGGGATCAACGCGGGCACTAACCTGATCGTTCCTGGCGCGCCCGCCAACGCCGGCATTTTCGGGACGGCGACCGACAACGCGTACAGTCGCGTGGTGATCACCAACAACCTGCGCAACGGCCCGGTCGAAGGATCGAACAGCCCGCTCGGCGTGTTCTTCGGCGAGTACAACAACACGCGCGAACAGCGCGTCATTCAGCTTGCGATGAAGGTGTATTTCTGATCAGCGCCGCTCGCGGCGCTGATCAAACTTGAACAAGGATCTTATGAAAAAAATTCTGTTGCTCACTCTGCTCTTTCTGACCACGATAACGGTGGCGGCGCAACCGCGTCCACACGTCGTCGACCAGGCGCACAGCCAGATCAATTTCGTGGCCGAGGCGCGATTCATCTCCGCCCACGGCCATTTCGACAAGTGGGACGCCGAAGTCCAATTGGATCCGGCGAAAATCGAAAACTCCTCGTTCAAGATCACGATCGATGCGGCCAGCATCAACACCCGCATCCAGCGGCGTGACGATCACCTGCGCGGCAAGGACTTTTTCGACGTCGCGACATATCCGCAAATCACGCTTGTCTCGAAGAAGATCACGAAGACCGGGGATCGGAAATATGCCGTCGCGGGCGACCTGACGCTGCGCGGGGTGACCAAACAGATCGAGGTCGAAATCACGCAGGTATTTTACGAAAACAACCGAGGCCGCTTCCGCGCTACTTTCCCGATCAATCGGAAGGATTTCGGCATGACCTACAACTCGAATATGAATCCGATAGAGGATGTCGTGCAGGCGCAGGTGGACATCAACGTTTTGGATAAGGAAGCGATAGAGAAGGCCAGAGCGGCGAGGCCCAGTTCCAATTGAGGATTATTTTTTTTCGTTCTAAATCAGAACAACTGACAGTGGCGCATCGAATGAAATTACAAACACCAGGCCGGCGGCTGTAGTTAAACTCGATAGCTCAAATGTCGGTTGTTATAACTTAGATTTTCCTGTTGGCGAAGTTATGCGACAACTTATAACTCTGTTCGTGTTCCCTTTATTTCTG
>DATEMG010000166.1:0-7600 GCA_035275805.1 Blastocatellia bacterium | reverse complement strand
CCCGCGTCCCAGACTTTGAGAGTGCGGTCAGAAGAAGCCGAGACGATGAGCTTACCGTCGGGGTTGAAAGCGCAGCCAATCACAGAATCCGAATGACCTTCGAGCGAGCGCAGCATTTGTCCCGTCCCCGCGTCCCAGACTTTGAGCGTGCGGTCCCAAGACGCCGAGACGATGAGCTTGCCGTCGGGGCTGAAAGCGCAGCCGCTCACAGGTAACGAATGACCTTCGAGCGAGCGGATCAGGGCCGGATGAGGCAGGTCGGGCAAATTGAACTTCGGAACAATGCGCGGGGAAGTCAGGCTCCGCTTCAGCTCCTGCATAATGGTCTGCAACTCTTCCAAGTGTTGGAGCCGGTTGTATAGGGTCGTCTTTAAGTCATCGCGCGTTTCGCAGTGATTGAAGAGATGGCCGGTGTTGGCGAAGGCGCGCCGCAATACGCGCAGCGGATCGTCACCAAGAGCGTATTTCATAGCCTGGATCAGATCGTTTTCGACCGAAAGCGATTTGCGGAGCAACGTCTTTTTCGCGAGATATCGCCAATCCTTGACGGTCGCCACCAACTCCTCGCTACGCCCGGCTTCGATCAAATGAAAGGCTATGTGATCCCAGAGATATGGCTCGCCATCAGACAGTTCAGACCACGGAGTGATGGGCGGATCGAGCGAGAGGGAGACGGGGCGATGAGATTTGAGCAGTTGGTCGTGGATTGACGGCAGACGGTCGCGGCTCTGTTCAATCAGGTAATGGCGAATAACATCTTGCAATCGGATGCCGCGCCTTGAAGCGTCGTAATCGAGCAGCAGCGAGAGGCGGTTCAGCCGAACGCACAGGTCGTCGATGTCGAATTCGTCCAGCCCGCCGGTCCTGGCCCAGAGTTTTTCGAGCGTCGCCAAGCGAATCTCCACGTCTTCCGGGAAGATCGCCAGCTCGAAATACCTGGCTCGTTCATCCTCGGTCAGCAGGTCGAAGCTGACGCCGATGGTTTTGGCTACGGCGTCTTTTCGCTCGCCGCTGTCGCGGACGTCGAAATAGGTCAGTCCGCGTTTGTCCAGCGCCTGCTTCGCTCTAGCCACGGCGTCCGGGAGCGTGCGGTTTTCGTTCTCGGCGCTCTTTCGCAAATAACCGTTGACAAGTTTCAATAACAACGGCCATTCGCACAACCGCTCGGCCAGTTCGGTTAGATCATTCCTGACCGTGGGCAGATCCGTGTGCTTTTCAAACCCGGCGCCCAACAATGCCACGGCTTCGTTCTGCTTCATCGCATCAACTTTGACCTTGTAGACGCCGTCCGGCAGCGTGTCCAGATTGCGCGTGGTGATCAGCCGGGCGCATCGCGGTCCGCCTTGCGTGAATGGCCGCAAGTGGGCGTTGTTCCAAAGATCGTCAATGACCAGCAGGAGGTCGCGATCTTCGAGCAGCTGTTTCAATCGCGTAATGGCGGCTTCGAGGTTGGGGAAGCTCTGGCGGTCGCCGCTGAGCTGATGGATCAGCTCTTCAACGCGCGGCGTCAGGTCGCCGGGATTCTCGCCCAGAGTCACCCAGAGGATGCCGTCATCAAAGGCGTTCTGAATCCGGTCGTCAAGGCAGATGACCCGGGCCAGCGTCGTTTTACCGTACCCGCCAGCTCCGCGCAACGCCGCCGTGATCGCCACGGGTTCTTCGCGGCTCTGATCGAGCAGCAATGCAACGAGCTGATCGAACTCTTCCGGGCGTGGGATGAACCCATCCAGGTCTTCGACCATAAACGGCACGCGCCGAATGTCGGGCGTCTTGTTCAGATCGTTGAGGAACTTCTGCCATTCGGGGCCGAAGCTGTCGTCTTCGAGCGAGCCGAGGTCGTAAAAATGCTGATCGCGCATCCAGCGAGGCAGGCTTTCGAAATCCAGGTTGGGCGCGCCCTTGATGGGATAAACGCAGACGCCTTGCTGCCGAGCGTAGCGCCACTCTTTACGCACGACCTCTGATTTCAATGCGTTCGGCGTAGCGACCAGCGCCATAAACGCCACGCTGTCCAACGCGTTGGTGATCTGCGACCACCAATCGCGCCCGCCTTCCATTCCTACACGATCTTGCCAGAGCCTGATGTTTTGTTTTTCCAGTCGCTCGCGCAGCCGATGGGCAAACGCTTCGCCGTCGCTGCGGGAGTAGGAGATGAAGACGCCTGAGCGTTGTTGGGCGGATTTGGGGCGATTTGCGTATGTCATTGGAATTGAGCGCAGAATCGTACACGGATTTGACGGATTGCGACGGATCAGTACGGATCAATCTGTCTTCATCCGTAACGATCCGTTAAATCCGCGTACCATTCCGCTTCATCGGTAAACGACGAAGAAGTTGTTGTCGAGAAAATTGTGCTGCTCGACGCGCTTGAATCCGGCGGCGGTCATCCATCCGTCAAGGTCGCCGACCGTGTAGACCATCTTCTCGTGTCCGGCGGGCCAGTCGCGGCTGAAATCGATGATGGCGACGCGTCCGCCGGGCTTCAGGTATTTTTTCAAGCCTTTCAGGTACCCGGCTTGATTGCTGATGTGGTGCAGCGTGTCGATGATGGCGATCAGGTCTACTGGTTCGGGCAGCTTCGGGTCGGTTTCTGAAGCCAGGATGGGTTTGATGTTGGCCAGCTTCTGCTCTTGCGCCGTGCGTTCGACGTGTTTGAGCAATTCGGAGTCGATGTCGACGGCGTAAACGACGCCCTTGCCTCCGGTCTTCCGCGCCAGCGGACGGGTGAAGAGTCCCGAACCGGCGCCGAGGTCGCAGACGCGGTCGTCCGGCCTGACCTTGAGCGCCTCGACGACTTTGTCTACCTGCAAGCCATCTATCCGGCGCTCCGATTCGAGCAGCTTTATGTATTCCTCGGAACTGCGCCCCCCGCGCGATTGGCCGCCGGGTTGTTGCTGCTGTTGAGCCGAGACGAACAGCAAAGGCAGGGCGAGCAAGATGAACAGTAATGATTTGTGAAGCTTCATAGGTCGCTCCCTGGGTTTTCGGTCTCCGGCCGGGTTTTCGGTGGGGTCGCGATCCACCCCCGCGCGCGGCCCACGTAGTAAACGGCCACGCCGGCCGCGATTGTCACGAGCGCGTAGACGGCGGGCATGGGTTCTTTCTGCAGCGTCTGAATCCAGGCGAGAATCACCAGCAGAATGTAAATGGCGGGCGTGAACGGATAGCCGGGGACGCTGAAATTGCGTTTTGGATCGTCGTCCGCCGCGCGGCGGACGACGTATACAGACGCGACCGTCAACGCCGAGACCAGCAACAGCGCCGATCCGACGTAAAGCAGCAGTTTGCCGAACGCGCCGGTTAAGGCCATGACCGAGGCGATGCCCGCCTGAGTGAAGATCGCGATGATCGGCGCCCGACTGCGTTCGCCGAGGCGGCCGAAGATTGAGGGCGCAAGACCGTCACGCGCCATCGCGTAATAGATGCGCGGCCCCGAAGCCGTCCACGCGCTGATCGCCCCGACGATCAGGACCGTGATGATCGCGCTGACCAGGTTCCCGCCCGGAACGCCGAAGAGCCGCTCGGCGGCCTCTCGACCCACGGCGATCGTTGGGCGCCAGGACTCGGCCGGCAGCGCGTAAAAGTAGAGCAGGTTGATCGCGATATAGAGAGCCGTGACCGCAAGCGTCCCGCCGATCAATGCGCGCGGCAACGTGCGGCGGGGTTCGGTGACTTCGCCCGCCAGATAGGCCGCGGCGTTCCAGCCGCTGTATGCGAAGCTGACCTGAATCAACGCCACCCACCACGCGCCGGTCGCCTGCGAGCCTTGAGTCACGCCGGCCCAATCGCCGCGCCCGGTCGATACGCCGGCTACTATGAAGACTACAATCGCGCCGACGGTCATCGTGGCCAGCGTCGTTTGCATCTGGCCGCTGGGCTTGACGCCGATTGAATGGGGAATCGCGAGCAGTAACGGCAATAGCGCGGCGACGGCTGCGCCTTGCGTGATGTCGATCCCGCTGATCAACGGCGCGTCGGGGTTCCAGCCCGGCGTGAGCCGCGAAAAGTATTCGACCGCTTTGATCGTCGAGGCGGCCATCGGCGCGGCGAAACCGGCGAAGAAGGTGATCCACCCGCCGATGAATCCCCACGGACGTCCGTAAACGTTCAACAGGTACTGGTACTCGCCTCCCGCCTTCGGCATCCGTGTAGCCAATTCGGCGTAACAGAACGCGCCGAAAAGCGCGAGCGCCGCCCCCGTCATCCAAACGCCCAGCGCGGCGACGCCGCTGCCGGCCGCGGCTCTGACTTCGGCCGGCACGGTGAAGATGCCCGTGCCGATCATGCTGGTTATGACGAAAGCCGCCGCGCCCCAGACGCTGAGCGCGCGGCGCAACTGGGCGCCCGCTTCGCCCGCTTGTTGTGGCTTGCCTGATCGCTGATTGGATCGCTCGTTGAACTGCTGAGTGGCCATTCATTCTCTCCTCGCCGGACGTCTGGCCGGCGACGATTTCAGACTCCGCCTGATCCTCGTGTCATTAGTCGTCAATCAGTTTGTGATAACGTCCCATCCAGTAGGGCAGCAGAAAGTAGACTCCGTCGCCCTCGCTGCGCCCACCATTGCCCCCGTCGAGTCGATACGGGTTGCCGTTCCACTTGCTCATCGGCAATTCGTCGTAAGGCAGGACTGTCAAAGCCTGCTTGCGATCGAACCTGTCGTTCAGATTGTCAATAGGAACATCCAGCCGGTGTGAGTTGGCGACAATCCATGAGATTTGATCCATCGGGATTTGTTTCAATGTGAGCAGCGCTTCGGAGCGATCAAACTCCTTGCCTCCGCTCCCCACGGCGTAGATGAAATTCCAGAGCGGGTTACGTTCGGGGCGCTCGACCTGCCAGGAGCGTTCGAGTGATTGAACATAAACTTCGCGCAGTTTTGGGTCGGTTTCGTAGTTGAACAATGGATAATACGACAGGAAAGCCAATTCGTCATCCGAATGGTTGACGCGGCCCGGGTAGTTGACCTTCTGGTTGCGCGTCAGCAGGTGGTAGCGGTGTTTAGAGATCAACTCGTTGTAAGCCTGCTCATAGCGTGGACTGCCGGTGATGTGAAGGGCGACGCGCAGGTGTGAGAGGATGTGCAGCGCGCGCAGACCCGTCTCGTCGGGATCGACCCAGATCTCCTCCGGCCCCCACCACCCCCAGCGCGTGCGCTTGCCATCGACGTCGATCAATTGATAGTTGTTGTTGAGAATGTGATCGGTCATTCGCGTGACGACGCCCCGAATCTTTTGTTTCTCGGTCTCGTCCGCGACCAGGTCGTAATAGACCGCGTAGCCGAAATAATGGCCGACGATCTCGTCCGAACTGGTGTCGCCTTTCCATCGCCATTTGCCGTCGGCCGTGTCGCGCCACTCGCCGTCTTGAGGCTGGATGTCCTCGCCGACCTTGATGAACGATCGCGCGGGGAAGCCGGGAATGCCCGTGATCTCTTCGAGTCGCAGCATCGCCTCGAAGCCCTGCCTGGCATTGGCCCGCGCGTCGGCCTCGCCCGTTACCTTGTAGCGAAAGGCCTCAGCCGCGACGTACATCTGCGTCCACAATCCGTCGTTGTCGCTTGAGACGGTCCTGTTGGTCGAGAGGTCGCCCGGCGTTTGCAGCATCGAATCGGCGGTCAGGCCGTGGCGGACGTGGCGGGCGCGGACGCGATCGACAAAGGCTTTCGATTTCTCGGCGAGCGTCATTTTTTTGTATTCGATGCGGCTGAAGCCTTTTGGCGTTTCAAGCCAGGTAATATCGTTCCCGCTGCTGTTTGTTTCAAAACCGATCCCGGTTACACGATCATCGGGCAGCCATCGCTTTCCGCCAAAGTATTCGAACGCCCAGTCATTTGTTTCCCAGCGCGCCTTATCCCTCAACCCGAAACGGAGTGAAATATTATGGCGTATCGCTCCCTGATCCGTGCCAATCCAAAAGGTGGATAAATTACTTTCTCTTGCGCAGATTTTGACCGGCCCGGCGGGCAGAACCGACTGCAACGGCGTTATGTCACAATCCGGGCGCGTGGCTTGACGATGAAGTTTCACCTTTCCCTTTGTCATCCGCGCGAATTCTTCAACTGTATAAAACGTGCGAACTTTTTGAGGGTAAGAGATTGGTTTGACTCCTCGGCTTTGCGCAAAGGCGGAGCCCGTCAGGAAAACGCAAAGGCACATACAGAGGGTCAATGCGCCTTGTGTCTTTATAGGGTCATGGCGGGTTGTGATAGCTCGCATCGATTTTCTCATGGAATTTCGCAGTTTTCTCGATTGATTTATTTTCTCCAGTCCCATATTTTCCTGTTCGTGGTTTCGTCCGCAGGATAATATGGGTAAAGCGACGCGCCATAATGTTGCGGGGTCTGGTTTATAGGAGGTTCACACATGAAGCGACGCGCCTGCGTCATTTTGTTATTTGCATTCATGCTCGACATCGTTGGGGCAGCTCCAGCGCCACAGGCGCAATCAGCCGTCCAGCCAATCACTCCCATCCCTTTTGAAGAGATGAACGGCGAGCGCGTCTTCAACGCCTCAGGAGTGGTCCCGCTCGCCGACTCCAGGTTCCTATTCTGCGACAACAACTGCAACGACGCGCTCTTCGAACTCGACCTCACGGAGGACGGAAAGAAGAAAGGCCCGCTGATCAGGCGTCCGCTCCAGGGGCTCGCCCCCGACTCGATTGACGACATGGAAGCGATGACGCTGGCCGAAGAGAAAGGACGAAGGTTCATCTTCGTCGCGTCGTCGCTCTACGTCAAGAAGCCTAAAGACGGGGGGGCGCTGAGGGTCCCGCCGAGCGGGCTGTTGCGGGTGAAGGTTAACCCCGACGACAGCCTGTCGGCTGAAAACATGCCGGGCTTCCGCGATTGGTTCATTCAACGCGCGCCATCTGTCGCCGCGTCGGCCAAACTCATTCCCGACGAAGGCGGCCTGAACATCGAGGGGCTTGCGTGGGATCACGAGCGTCGCGCGCTTTTGTTTGGGGTGCGCTCTCCATTGTTGGGCGGCAATCCGCTCGTGATCCCGGTGCGGGTGAAGGATCTGGACGGCCCCTGGACGACCGACAATTTGAAAATGTTGCTGCCCATCCAACTCGCCCTTGGAGCAGCGGGTGGCGCGCGTGGAATTCGGAGCATCGAGTACGCCCCCGGACTCGATGCCTTCCTGGTAATCGTCGGCAAATCGATCAGCGGGGGACCGGGACCGTTCGAGCTTTACGAGTGGAAGGGAGGGCGGCGGGGTAAGTTGCGCCGGCGCAAGGTCTCTTTCGCCGAAAAAATGAAGCCGGAAGCGGTGACGAGCGGGACGATCGCCGGCAAGCCCGCGCTGCTGTTTTTGGATGACGGGGGCGGTTACCAGGTGTTATGGGAACCGTCCGAACATTAACCGTTTTAGCTATTCGCGGGCGTTCCGCCCGTTAGCGCAAATTGCGCTGTTCGGACATAAACGCCCCGCTCGGCTTGCCTATTTTTTTCGCCTTCTCAGATGGGCGGTTTTATCTGCTCTTAGTCGGCGCAGGCGTCGGACTGCCGAAGGAGCCGCCCTGAGCAGGCAATGGGTTGGATGGCGCTGGCGGGGGGGCTGTCCAGCCGGAAGCGTAAATGTAATGTTCGGTCTCGCCG
>DATEMG010000165.1:0-3318 GCA_035275805.1 Blastocatellia bacterium | reverse complement strand
AGCCCATGCCGGGAACCTCGGTCTTCCACGCGACGTTTTCGGTCGCGCTCCACTTATCTGGAAGTTGCGGGTCTTCGACGACGCCGATGGATTGCGGGCCACGGAATTGAGGCCATTGACCGTTGTCTGAACCGGTGGCTGCGAACCAACTTAAGACGAACAGCGTTACCGGTAGGAGGATGCTCATAAGGGGACGCCTTTCGGAAAATGCGCCGAAGCGCGGTGATTGTTGTCAGGCAATTTCGAGTGATACAGCGCTACGCATAATAAAACAACCTGCCGCATATTTTTTTGTCGCGCGACGACTGCGAGCAAGAAAAATTCTTGCGGTCATCCGGAAGACCCGTTAATATGCGCTTTGCTTTTACAATTTTCATACCCCCTGACGGCCGACATTTGAGCATAAAAAGGCAGTGGGAGCCGAAAGCCGCTGAGAATTAGGCGATGGAGTCCATGAATAATCAAATCATCACCTTAAGCAAGGACCTGCCGATACCGCTTTATCATCAGTTGAAGACCCTGCTGTTGGAGCAGATTCGGACTGGCGAGATGAAGCCGAACGACCGGTTGCCAGCTGAAGACGAGCTGGCCGCCACCCATGGCGTGAGCAAGGCGACCGTGCGGCAGGCGTTGAACGAGTTGGCCGTGGCAGGCGTGCTGCGGCGCGAACAGGGGCGCGGCACATTCGTCGCCGAACCCAAGCTGGCGCAGGGGCCGCGCGAGATGACCAGCTTCACCGACGAAATGCGGAGCCGCGGTTTTCACCCCGCATCCAAAGTGCTCAAGCAGGACATCATCAAGGCGGACGCAGACATAGCCGAAAAACTGCAGGTCGCGGAAGGCGCTCAGGTCATGCGACTCAAACGTCTCCGCCTGGCGGACGGCGAGCCGATGGGCATTCAAACGGCCTACCTTTCGCTGGCGCTGGCGCCACAATTAGCGGAGGAAGATTTCACTGACGCGTCGCTCTACGATGTCCTCGAGCGGAAGTACGGCCTGTGGCCGGCGCGCGCGCAGGAGACCTACGTCGCAGCGCTGCTGGACCGCGCCGAGGCCAAACTATTGAAGGCCGATCCCGCTTCGCCCGCGCTGTCGGCGGAGCGCGTCTCCTATCTGAGTTCGGGCCAACCGCTCGAAGTTACCTATTCGGTCATGCGCGGCGACCGTTACCAGATCGTGCTCGATTTGACCAGACATCAGCTCAAGAAGTAGTCTCGAATTTCAAACAGTCTTTATTACATGAGTCATGCGGCGAAGCGGACCGCTCCGCCGCACATTAAGCTGCATCTACACAATTCAACTACCTGACTGGGAGGCGCCTATGTTACACCCTCGTTTAGCCACTCTCCTGGCCGCCGTATCTCTCGAAGGCGCGACCAACGCAGAAGGCTATTTCAACATGCCGTTCCTGCCGCTCGGCGTCTATGACGTGACCGCCGAGGCGCAGGGCTTTCAGAAGGTCGTCAAGACCGGCGTCTCGGTAGAGTTGAACAAGAATACGGTCTCGAACTTCAAGCTGGAAATCTCGTCGGTCGGCGCCGAAGTGCGGATCACCAGCGAGGCGCCGCAGATAGAAAGGTCAGCGTCAATCCGCTCTATCAGCGTCATCCGCGTTCAATGAACCCGTATACTGATCTGAAAATCGCCCGAATGTAGAGGCGCGTATTCCTCGCCCAATCGCCTATTAAATCATGGGTGTGGGCGGGGAATGCCCGCCCCTACTCTATGGCGGGGGCGGTAAATGCAGTTGACGCGTCCAATGCTCCAATGTGGGAAACTATTTGACGTTTAAGACCTCGATGACGCCGGGGCCGTAAGGCCGCCAGCGTTCGGCGAACGTGGGCGAGCTTGTATTGACGAAGATCGTCTGGGTGGGAATGCTGAGCGCGGCGGCGATGTGCTGGCCCGCCGAATCGTAGCCGACGTACCGGTCGCCGGCGGCGATCAGTCCGGCGAATGCGCCGAGACTGCCGTCCCAGGTGATGGCGTCGGCTTCGATCTTTTCAAGCGCAATCGCGTCGGCGCGGTCGCTCTCGGCGATTTCAATGACGGCGCGGCCCGAGGCCCGGAGCGCGGCGACGATGCGGTCGATCTGTTCGCGCTCTTCGCCGGTCGCGCCTTTGTCGAGGACCAGCGTCGAATCTTTGATCAGCCGGTTGACCATCTCGATTTCAAATTTTTCCGAGACGCGTTTGTTTTGATTGCCGCCCACCCCGAGGCTCACGACGGTGACGCGCGTCGCCCCGGCGCGGCGCAGCTTTTCGACTGCGAGACGGCCGAAGTTTTGATATTCGGCCGGCAACGCGACGTATGGAAAGGTCTCTCCGGTTGCGCCGAAGACATCATTCGCCCAACACGAAGCCAATTGGCCGATCGATTGCGGATTGCGGATTGCGCTTGTCCGGCCCTGGTAGCTTCTACTCTCAAAGAAGAGATAGTTGCGCTCGTCTTTGACTAGCGGCAGCAGGCCGAGTTGCGTCAGCCGTGAATCGGGATCGATCAATAGGAATTCGTCCACGCTCAAAGCTCTGATCTCATCGTTCACCGCTTCAACCACATCGATCCAGCTCTCCAAACGCGACAACACGTCGCCGCCGCGCTCGTACTTGATCTCGCGGATTCGAACGCGAGGGTCGCCGCCGAAGAGTTCGCGCAGTTTGGCCGAGCCTAGCAGGACAAACTCGGCTCCGGGCAGCAACGTCTGCAGCCTGGCCATGATCACGCTCGTGACGGCCACGTCAGCGCCGATGGTGACGCGAGAGAGGAGGAGGACTTTGAGGATCGAGGATTGGGACTCTGGGATTGGGACTCTGTGGTTGAGGATTGCGGATTTACGGGAGAGCAGGTCGGATTCGTTCATCAGGCCGAAGCCGCGCAAGGATTGGTCAAAGTCTCTTGCCCGCGGCATGCGTCGGTAGAAATCGATCACTTGCGCGAAGATTCGGTCGTAGAGTTCGCAGGCCGCCGGGTCGAAGGAGTCGTTCAGCCGTTCGATCAGGGCCGGGAATAAAATTCGGACGCCGGCGCGCGCGACCTCTAGATTCTCGTCCGCCGCGATTTCGCACAGTAACGTCACCGCGTCGCGCAGGTAACCGCCCCACTCCCGATGAGCGCTGATAATCAAATCGGCGGCGCGGCGTGCCTCCCGCTCGACCTGTTCGGCGTCGAGCGATCCTTTGCTTCTGCGCGCTCTGAAATCAGCCAGCAGGCTGGCGGCTTCCAAGGTCTGTGTCATAGGCTTTAGATTAGCGGCAGGGTACAGGGAGCGGTAGCGACATGGTCATCGATCAGGCCGCTACCGCTCCCTGTACCCTACCG
>DATEMG010000164.1:0-8078 GCA_035275805.1 Blastocatellia bacterium | reverse complement strand
GGCGGTTTTTCTTCAAAATCTCGATCACGAGTTTTTCCATGTCGAAGCCGCGTTTGCCATAGACTTCAGGCGCCTTTGTCTCCGGGTACAGTCCGGCCTTGCCCCGGATTAGATCGATAGCCTCTTGAAATGTTGGGACTTTGGCGCCTTTGAACTTCGCGTTGAACCACGATCCGGCGTCGAGTCGCTTGATCTCGCCGAGTGTGAAATCCGAAACGTACCAGTGTTTCGCGGGCCTGCTGCCGGGAGACTGGTCTTCACTCACGTCGGCGCGGTAACGGTCAGGGAAGACCTCTTCGACGTCGGTCGTGCGTTCGAGCGTCAGGTCGTGGAGGCAGACCAGCGCGCCGTCCTTCGTGATCTGCAAATCCTGCTCGACGAAATCTGCGCCCTGCTCGATCGCCAGGCGGTAGGCCTCGATAGTGTGTTCGGGCGCGTAGGCCGACGCCCCGCGGTGCGCGACCAGGATCTTCTTACCCGATTGGGCGCAGGCAAGAATGGCCAATCCGGAGATCGCCGCCGCCATAGCCAAAAAGCGGATATGAACTTTCATATTCGAACCTTCCTCATGTAGTCAAATCAGAACACCTGAGGCCGGAACAGTACCGCGCGCGTAAGCAAGCGGCCGTCGAATCAGTAGGCCGCTTGCTTACGCGCGCGGTACTGTTCCGGCGTTATACCCGCTACTTGTTGACCGCCGCTCGATCAAGATAATCCAGCAGCGCGTTCGACATCAGGTTGACGCCGACGACCAGGCTCTCTTCATCGATGTCGAATTCCGGCGTGTGAATCATCGCGGTGACGCCCTTCTGGCTGTTTCCGACGCCGAGGAAGTAGAAGAAGCCGGGAATGACCTTCTGGTAGCGCGAAAAATCTTCCGCGCCCATTTGCGGTTTTGGAGAGGTGATATTCTTCTCTCCCAGTATTTTTCGCATCACCGGCAGAGTGGCTTCGACCAGCGCCGGATCGTTGTAAGTGAGGGGAGTGTTGGCTCCGAACTCTATTTCATAACTCGCGCCGAAGGCCGACGTCACCCCGGCCAGTGTCTGCTTCATCATCTCGATGGATTTGGTCCGAACCTCTTCGTTGAGCGTGCGCATCGTGCCTTCGAGCTTCACCTCGTCGGCGACGATGTTGAAGCGGTTGCCGCCGTGGATGCTGCCGAGCGTGATGACGAGCGGCTCCTGAGTGTTGATGCGGCGGCTGCGAATAGTTTGCAGCGCCGTGACGCATTCCGCCGCGACGACCACCGCGTCAACGCCGTCGTGCGGGTAAGCCCCGTGAACCTTCTTGCCGCGAATCGTGATCGAGAACCGATCCGATGACGCCATCGCCGGGCCTGAGTTGTAGCCGACTTGGCCGGCCTCGATGTTGGGCATGACGTGCAACCCGAAGATCGCCGAAGGGCGCGGATTCTCCAGGGCTCCCTCTTCGATCATAAACTGGGCGCCGCCGCGCTCGCCTAGCGGCGCGCCCTCTTCGGCGGGTTGGAAGATGAATTTGACCGAGCCGCGAACATGGTCGCGCATCTTCGAGAGCAACTCCGCGACGCCGAGTTGAATGGTCATATGAGCGTCGTGACCGCAGGCGTGTTTGATTCCGTCGTTGCGGGACTTGTACGGCTGGTTGATCGTCTCTTGAATCGGCAGCGCGTCCATGTCGGCGCGTACGGCGACCACACCGCCCGGCAGTTTGCCTTTTAGCAGCGCCACGACGCCGTATTTGCCGACGCCGGTCTTGACTTCATCCAGGCCGAGCGCGCGCAATTTCTCGGCGATCACGCGCGAGGTGCGCTCCTCACGGTTAGATAGTTCGGGATGCATATGAAAATCGCGTCGCTGTTCGACCAGTTTTGCGCGAAGGCTTGCGGCGGCGCGGGCGATCTCTTCCTCGCGCGAATCCGCGGCGGTAGAGGAAGATCTCACGACCGCCGCGCCGGTCAGTAAAGCCGTAAACAATGACAGGGCCAGTATCCGCCCGGACTTCAATTTCATTTGCAGTCCTCCGATGCGAAAATTAGATTTATCGTTCTGTTCGAAGTGCGATGAGGCAAGTTCCACCGTCGTGACGCGGGGGCCACAACGACGCGCACGTTACAGGATGAGGCCGGTTTGGTCAATTGGCCCGCGCCGCGACGTGGACAAACATGAAAGAGAAGGAGCATGGTACAGTACAGGGAGCGGTAGCGACCTGGTTGCCTGCGGGAGCGAGCGCTTCACCAGCCAACCAGGTCGCTACCGCTCCCTATACTGTACCGAATAATGGCGACACCGAATCCTCAACCCAAAATCGAAACCACGCCGAACGGCGCCGCCAAACGCGGCGAACGGCATTTTCTCGAAGGTCCCAAATCGCGCGGGTCGGAAGCGATGACGCTTTGGCGCGTGCTACGTGAATTTTTCTATGGCTTCCGCAAGCTCCACTTCATAGGCCCCTGCGTGACCGTATTCGGCTCGGCGCGGTTCAAAGAAGATCACCGTTATTACAAACTGGCGCGCGAAGTCGGCGCGGCCGTGGCCGATCAGGGGTTCACTGTGATTACCGGAGGCGGCCCCGGCGTTATGGAGGCGGCCAACCGCGGGGCGAAGGACGTGGGCGGGCGGTCAATAGGCTGCAACATCATCCTGCCTTTCGAGCAGCGGCCTAACCCTTACCTCGACGCGATGCTCGAATTCCGCTACTTCTTCGTGCGGAAAGTCATGCTCGTCAAATACTCGTACGCGTTCGTGGTTCTGCCGGGCGGCGTCGGCACAATGGACGAATTGTTCGAGGCGCTGACACTGATTCAGACCCGCAAAATCCTCGACTTTCCCGTAGTGCTCATGGGCAAGGACTATTACGCGCCCCTGATAGACTTCTTCGGAGACATGTCCCGGGCGGGAACGATCAGCGAAGGGGACATGCGCCTATTCATGATCACCGACTCCGTAGAAGAGGCTATGGCCCACATCGAAAAACACGCCATTCAGAAATTCGGATTGACCCGCGCCAAGGCTCCCAAACGGCGTTGGTGGCTGGGCGAAACCAGACTTCCCAGCCAGCCGAGTTAAATTTGCATCAAACTTGAGCGGCCCTATCTTTTCACCAACTCCACGCGGCGATTCTTCTTTAATAGCGAAACGATATCATCAAAGATCGGATTGTTTGATAAGGCAAGCCTGCATTCCGAACCATCGCGAGATGCGATGACGGTTCTCCGCGACAATGCGGTAGCCGATCACCTCAAGCAGCAGCAGCGGCGGGATCGCGTAAATCAAGAACACCGCCAACGACCAGGGAAACCGCCGCCACAAAAAATAATTGACTCCGAACGCGCCCGCGTAGACCCGCCCCTTGCGCGTGATGATCTGCACGGCCCGCGAGCACTTTTCGTAATTGATCCCGAACCGCGCCAACTCGCTTTCGTCGAACGCCTGATACGGCTCGACTACGAAGCCGCGACCGCGATCCATCCGTTTCACGACCTCGGCCGACCACGAGCAGACGCCGCAATCGCCGTCGAAGAGCATATAATCGCGTCCCGCTTCGATTCTCATATCCTCGCCCCCTTTCGCACGGTGATTGCGGAGCCGTCGGCGACGAAGGCCGAAGCCGGTTTCGCGCCCTGACATTCGACGAACCGGTCGCCGTATACCCGCTTTACGTCACACTCGAAAGCGGCCTCGCTCGTTCGCCAGACGCTCCAGCGCGGATGCTCGACCTGATATTCGACGCATCCGCCGTCACGCTGCGCGGCGTAACCCCAGTAATGTTCGGTGATGAACTCTTCTTCCGAACCTTCGACGAGCGGGCGCGCTGCGCCGTCGGTCTTTGCGCGAACATGATGCCACGACCCAAAGTCGCGCCATGAATATTCGACCGATCCGTTCGGCGCGATCCTTCCGTTGTCCAACTCGATCCGATGGCTCATCCGCCGCGCGACGTAATTTTCGTTGTAAACGACGCGGGCCACGGTCGCGATCGCCCATCGCGGCGCGATCTCTTTGATGAAGACCACGCCGCGCCGCCAGCCGTCTTCCGCCCGGCGGCGGACGTAAAACCGCAAGTTGATCTCTTCAAAATCTCGATGGAAGGGAATCGGCAGACCGAGGACGCGCGTTTTCAAAAAGAGGAAGCCGACGACGCTGACAAAATGACGGTCATTCCACGTGTCGAGTTCAACGCCGCGCGGTACGAACGGACGCAGGACCGCCGGATCGACTTCGTAGTTGAGCATCGCCAGCCGCCGCCATTCCGCCGTGAGAAATTCCCCTGTTCGCATCTCGACTCGCCTCCCCGTAAAAGCGTACCATTACGCCCATCTTGAAACCAGAAGTCGCAGTGGAGTCGTTCATTCGCAATGAGCGACGCCATGAAACAATGAAAATCTCGTCCACAAAGTCACACGAAGAGACACTAAGGATTGATTTCATCTTCGTGATCCTTTGTGTGGCTTTGTGGAGGATTTTCCTAAGGGGGCCGTCATGAAAAAGGGACTCGTGTTATCGCTATTGCTGCCCGCATTGATCTCGGGGCGGCAGGCGCAGAAGGTCGATCAGGTCGAATTGCAGCCGCTCACGGCTCAGGTCAGACGCCTGATCGAAGCGATGGATTACCTCGGCGCGCCGATCAAACAGGCGGACAGAGAAGCGTTGGAGAAGGCGGGCGATGAAACGGACGCGGCGAAAGCGCGCCGAAGCGTTCAAGACGCGCTCGACAAATATTGCCTCTTCGACGTCCACATCAACCCAGAAAGCCGCGTGCGAGTTACGCAGGGCGCGGCCAGGCCGGAACTGGTCGAGAAAGGCTGGAGCGCGTTCCTGGTCAAGGTACGCAACGAGGCTGGCGTCACCGCGCAACTCAAAGCCGAAAGTCCGAACGCCTTGCCACTGTGGGAGCGCGGAGATAGGGGATTCAGCATGGATCCGCGCCCGAAACAGAAGATCACCCAGCGCGACCTGACGGACCGCTGGCTGGATCTGGCGATGTTCGACAAGCCGCCGCTGAGAGCATCGCTTTCGGGTTTGGGGCTTGAGTACCGCGTAATCCAGCTCTACAGCCGCGACATGGGCAAGCGCGAGGCCAGGATAAGTTTCAACGTCGGCCAGGGAACGCAGGACATCGGCTTCCGCAACGATGTGGACATCCTCTTCAATTGTCGCCCTGCGGTCGACGTGACGCTGCGCGTCTTGGACGAACGCGGCGGGCCGACTACGGCGTCGTTCGTCATTCGCGACGCGCAAGACCGCGTCTATCCCCCACGCTACAAACGGCTCGCGCCGGATTTCGATTTTCACCCTCAGGTTTACCGCTCGGACGGCGAACGGATCAAACTCCCGGCGGGCGAATACACTGTCGAATACACGCGCGGGCCGGAATATGTCGTCAAGCGTGAAAGGGTCAAAATAGACAGGCCGCAGACGCTCGCGTTCAAACTCGAACGATGGATCGACGTCGCGAAGTTGGGCTGGTATTCGGGCGATCACCACGTCCACGCCGCGGGATGCATGCATTACGAAAGCCCGACGCAGGGCGTAATGCCACAGGACATGATCCGCCACATTCTGGGCGAGGCTCTCAACGTCGGCAGCGTGTTGACCTGGGGGCCTTGTTATTATTATCAAAAACAGTTCTTCGAGGCCAAAGACAATCAGCTCTCGACGCGCGAGAACCTGATGCGTTACGACCTCGAAGTTTCGGGCTTCCCTTCGTCGCATTGCGGCCATCTTGTCCTGTTGCGGTTGAAAGAACAGGATTATCCGGGCGCGAAGGTCCTGGAAGATTGGCCTACCTGGGATTTGCCCATCCTGCAATGGGCGAAGCGCCAGGGCGCGGTCGCCGGCTTCGCGCATTCGGGTTGGGGCCTGGAGTCGAAAAGCGACGCCCTGCCCAATTACGAATTGCCTCGGTTCGACGGCATCGGCGCGAACGAATACATCGTCGACGTAACGCACGACGCAGTAGATTTTATCTCGACAGTCGACACGCCCGCGCCGTGGGAGCTGAACATCTGGTATCACACGCTCAACGCCGGCTTCCGTACGAGCATCAGCGGCGAAACCGATTTCCCGTGCATCTACGGCGAGCGCGTCGGGCTGGGCCGCAGCTACGTCAGTCTCGACAAACTGACCTATGACGGATGGGTCGAAGGCGTGCGCGACGGGCGCGCTTACGTTTCGGACGGCAAGAGCCATTTGATAGATTTTCGAGTAAAAGATCTGCCAGTCGGGACGCGGGGCAGTGAAGTAAGGTTGGATAAGCCTGAGACCATCCGCGTATCGGCGCGTGTGGCCGCGCGCCTGAACGAACAGCCGAACGAGGCTATCAGCAAATCGCGCCACGACCAGAAGCCGTTCTGGGATTTGGAACGCGCGCGGATCGGGTCCTCGAACGAAGTCCCCGTCGAATTAATCGTCAACGGATCGCCAGTGGATAAAAAGACCATCGTCGCCGACGGCGCGCCGCGCGACATAACTTTCGATTTCAAGGTTGAGCGCAGCAGTTGGGTGGCTCTGCGCGTCCTTGCCTCATCGCACACTAATCCGATCTTCGTCATCGTCGGCGACAAACCGATCCGCGCCTCGCGGCGCAGCGCCGAATGGTGTCTGAAGGCCGTAGACCAGTGCTGGAGCCAGAAGGCGCCGAAGATTTCCGCGAAAGAGCGCGACGAGGCCGCGAAGGCTTACGAACACGCGCGGCAGACTTATCGCCGCATTCTTGCGGAGAGTGAAATTGATTAGCGTGGCGGTTGGAGGGCCGCAAAGAGTTTCGACGGTAACTTCATCTTTGCTTTTGGTTCTGAGACTTGAGAACATTGATGGACCCTGAGGTGTTTATTTATTTTGATTGAATATGAGTTCTCACGACGAAAAACTTCTGGACGACATCGGCTGGCGACTGCTCGAAGAGCTGCAGGAAGACGCGCGGCTCTCCTACACCGAACTCGGGCGGCGCGTCGGGTTGTCGACCCCCGCGGTCATGGAGCGGATTCACAAGATGGAGGACGCGGGGATCATCATGGGATACCGCGCCGAGGTCAATCCTGAGAAGATTGGTTTTCAGGTCACGGCCTTCATCCGCATAGGCCTTGAGCATGATGTCGTGCCGCGGCTGGAATCGCTCTTCAAAGAGATTCCAGAAATCATCGAATGCCATCGCGTGACTGGCGACGATTCGTTGATCCTGAAAGTCTACGTGACCTCGATATCTCACCTGGAATCGGTTATCCAGCGGATCATGCCTTACGGGATGCCTGCGACCTCGATCGTGCTCTCGACGCCGGTCCCCAGGCGGAGGCTGGAACGGCAAATGGTCAGGCAGGCTGGGAAAAAGACTCGCGGGCCGCAGTCGTAATGTGGCTGTCGGACGCGAATTGGTGTAAAGTTCATCTTATGGTTGACCAGAAAGAAATCACAGAATCAAGACCCACTCATCAACAATTCGGCCCGCCGAAATCGCCCATACGCGAATTCTTCGAACAGGGGTTGATCACAGTGATCATGGCCCTGTTCCTGATGACCTTTATCGCGCAAGCCGTCGCCGTGCCCACCGGCTCGATGCAAAACACGATTAACATCGGCGACCACCTCTTCGTTAATAAATTCATTTTCGGCAAACCGACGCCGATTTTGGGGCCGCTGCTGCCGACGCGCGATATCAAGCAGGGCGACATTATCGTCTTCAAGCTGCCCGACGATGCGAAAATCAATTACGTCAAACGCGTGATCGGGCTGCCCGGTGACACGGTTCAGGTCAAAGGCCACCGCGTCTTCGTAAACGGCAAGGAATTATCGGAGGAACGCGCGCTCGTTCAAGGGATCGGCGGACCTGACCCGGAATTGACCGTTGTCAAGGTCGAACCGAAACCCCAGGACGCCTGGTATCGCGTCTATTACGACGCCGATAGGTATTCGAACAGTGATGACTACGAGGTCAATACCCGGGCGCAATATGCCGTGAGCGAGCCGGCCAAGGTACCCGACGGCCATTACTTCGTGATGGGCGACAGCCGCGACAACAGTGAGGACAGCCGCTATTGGGGCTTCGTCCCGCGCGAAAATATCTTCGCCCGCGCGCTCTATGTACATTTATCCTTCGAC
>DATEMG010000163.1:0-9781 GCA_035275805.1 Blastocatellia bacterium | reverse complement strand
CGCGATCTTCGCCCCAATTGTGACGGTAAATTACCAACTCGAACTCGCGGTTGGTGAGTGGATGGAAAGGATGAATGATTCGGAAACTTCTGTGTGGGTGGTTCTCTTCAGGTGCATTTGATGATGCAGCCAAATCCTTACGCGGAACGCGTCATCGGCTCGATTCGCCGAGAGTGTCTCGATCATCTGATCATCATCGGTGAGGACCAGTTGCGACGAATCTTACGTGATTACCTGGACTATTATCACAACTCTCGACCGCATGAGGCATTGGAGAGGAACTCGCCATTTCCACGAGAGATCGAAGCGCCGGCAAAAGGCAAGGTCATCGCAATTCCTCAAGTCGGCGGGTTGCATCATCGTTACCGACGAGCCGCATAAAGTCGGCGATCCGGTTAGCTCCGGGATGATATCGATCAAATCAATGGAGTGACTGCTGGCGCGGGCCGAGATCGATGTGCGTTGTCGCAAAGCTACGCGCCGTCGACGTGAGATCGAGTCATCAGTTTGAAGAAGAGATCGGCGCCGCATCATCAGAAAATGGGCTCTTCATCGCCAAGATGGAATTTTCGGTACAGACAGGCCGAGAGCTTCGATAGGAAATTCAATAAACCAAATGAAAAGAAGCGCTCAGGTAGTTAATCCACTTGAGCGCCTCTTTCTTTTACTGCCTCCCAGGGATTCGAACCCCGATAACGTGATCCAGAGTCACGTGTCCTACCATTGAACGAGGAGGCATCAAAAATCAGATCACTTTAGTCAATTTATCAAACTCTTCCCAAACTTGCACACAGAATGCACACATTTTAACCCCCACCTCCAAACCCAATCCCTGAACCCTTCATCTGTCAATCACTATCCAGGCACGCCTACGACTTTAATAGGCGGATCCAGAGTCCGCAGTCTTACCGTTAGACGACCTCCCAGAAGGCTAGGGCATATTATGAACCGAGATGAAGTCTGTCAAGCGGTTGACCTGATGGGCGCGGCGCATCAGGAAAGCTTGACAGAGATCAGCTTCGATACCCCCGGGTCTTCCATCGTTACGCCGTAGAGCGTGCGCGCCGCTTCCATCGTGCGCTTGCTGTGCGTGATGATCATAAACTGAGTCTCGGCGCTCATCTCGATGACCTTGTCGGCGAAGCGTCCGATGTTCACGTCGTCGAGCGGCGCGTCGACCTCGTCGAGCAAGCAGAACGGGCTCGGCCGGTATTTGAATATCGCCAGGACCAGAGACATAGCGGCCATTGCCTTCTCGCCGCCCGATAGCAGCAACACATTCTGAAGCCTCTTGCCCGGGGGCTGCGCAATGATTTCGATTCCGCTTTCGAGGACGTCGGTCTCGTCGATCAGCCTCATCTCGCCGTGACCGCCGCCGAACAACTCGATAAACATCTTCTTGAAGTTTTCGTTGATGGCGGCGAACGCCTCGACGAACTTCTCGCGCGATCGGCGCTTGATCTCGGCAATAGCCGATTGAGTGTCCGATATCGCCTTCTCGATGTCCATCTTTTGATTGACCAGGAAATCGAACCTTTCTTCGACCTCCGACAACTCCTCCAGCGCCATCATATTGACCGGTCCGAGCGCGTCGATCTTCCTGCGGATGTCCTCTAGCTGCGCCTTCGCGGCGTTCAGGTCGAAATCATCAGGGACTTGCCAAAAGCTGATCTCGATTTCGCGCTCAGCATCTTCATCAGACTCTTCATCGGTTGATTCGTTATCAGCGTCTGATAACGGAATAGGAGGTTCCACGTCGCGATCGGATTGGGGCAGGGAAGTTACTGGCGCCGGAGCGGTTTCGTCTGTTTCGAGAGCGGTCTTATTTTGTTCAAGGCGCTCGCACACTTCCGCGATATTTTCGCCCAACTCGCCGTGGCATGACTGGATCAGGTGATCGAGGTCGCTGGAAAGGCGGGCCTTTTCAATCTCTTTCTGCGCTCTTTGTTCACGCGCCTGAGAAGAGGACTCGCGCAGGGATCGCAACTCGAGGTCGAGCGATTCGAGGCGCGCGCGCGCGTCGGTGAGGGCCGAGATTCGTCGCTCCAGATCCACAGCGCGCAACCGCTTTTGAGCGGTCGATCGTTGTAGTAGTTCTGTCGCGACAGCCAGCGTGACACGCATGCTGGCGGCCTGTTCGTCGGCCTCGATCGCCTCCAGGCGGATTCGGCTCAAGCGGCTCTCCAGGTCGGCTGCTTCGGTTTCGAGCCGCCGGATGTCGTTTTGCAATCCACGGCGTCGCTCAGTCTTGGTTGCGAAGTCGGCGCGTCGGCGAGATAACTCTTGAAGCCGCGCCTCGGCGCTTCGGCGCAATTCAGCCATCTCCGATTGCGCCGCGGTGACCGCGGCTTCGGCCTCTCTGTGAGTCTGTTCGGCCTCATCGGTTTGTCCGGAGGCGTGCCGCAATTTCGCCTCAGCTTCTTTGAGTTCATCTTCGGCCTGGGCGGTCTCTTGTTCGACGACGCGGATGTGAGTGGCCGTCCTCTCGCGCTCTCGCTGGCATTGCTGCAATTGCTCCCGCAGCGCGACCGACCGCTTCTCGATTTGGCGAAGCTCGCCGTCAAAACGCTTCTGCTCCTCCTCGGATTGAGCTATCTGAAATTTGATCTCATTCAACGCCGCTTCGGTAAGCCTGACTTCAGCGGCGAGAGAATCAAGCCTCTCTCGCAGTTCGCCGATCTCGCGCTTGAGCGCAAGCACGCCTGCGCCTTTTTCGGACGCGCTTCCTCCCGTCACCAACCGCCCGGCGATTGCGCGCTCGCCAGTGCGGGCCAGTGAGACGAATGGCCCCGAACCATTGCTTGAACTCGACGCCTCAATTGCCTGCGCAGCGTCGTCTACTACGCTGGCTTTTGCCAGCCCCGGCAAAGCGAGCTTGAACGCCTCGGCCAGATCAGGGTTGAGGCTGAGCATAGAGTCAAGCGTCTGATAACGGAAAGTAGAATGGCGATTCGAAGAATGAACGGAGGGGATGGCGCCGTTACCGTCCGCAGCGTCTGAGGGCTCTATATCTATATTATGGATGTAGGGAAATGGATCGGCCACTGGCGCGTCGTATAGCTGTCCGATGACGAGAAATGTGGCGCGGCCTGCGCCTTCGGATTTCAGGTAATCGATTGCGCGCAGCGCGTCATCGAAGCTAGGCACTACGACATATTGCAATTCGTCGCGCATCGTGGTCTCGATCATCGCTTCGTGCTCCGGCGCGACTCTGACGTAGTCCGCGAGAGTGCCGAGCGTGGAGAACCCATTCGACAGGGCGGCGTTTTGCAGCGAGTGTTTCATTAACGCCTGGACAGCCTCTGAAAAGTAGGCCCGGCGCTCGTCGACTTCGACCAGGGATTTTAATCGCTGCTCGGCTCCGGTCAATTCATGCTGCAGCGACGTCAGCCTCGTTTGGCGCTCCTCGCGAGTTCTACGCATCTCCGCCAGCCGGTCGGAAACCTCCGACATGGAAGCTGCGAATTCCTGCTGCCTGATTGAGATTATCTCGGCCTCTTCGGTCAGCTTCGCGTATTGCTCCTGCGCGGCCTGCGCCTGGGTCTTGGCGCGATCGTATTCGGCGGCGAGACCGTTTATCCTGGCCCCGCAACGGTCCACCGATTCCGTGAATTGGCGTTTCAACTGCCTCCAGCGCTCGAGATTCGTCACGCAGTCATAGACGATTTTGCGGGCCTCTTCGAGTTTCCGCTCCGATTGGGCGTCGCTCTGGGCCTGTTCGCGGTGGCGGTTCTCCTCGTCGGAGAGAGTCCTGCTTTCGGAGTTTATCTCCTGTTCGATATGACGCAGGTCCTCGCGCAGCCGCGCGGTCTCCTGTGATATGAACTGGCTGCGCTCAGTGATCGCGGCCTGATCGCTTACGAACTGCGCCGATCTCGCTTCGAGCGACTGAATCTGCTCAGTCAGATAGGATTGCTGCTGGCGGGCGCGCTCCGCTTCGAGATCCAGCCCGGTCACGATCTCGCGCGTTTCGTTGAGCGCTCCTTCGGCGGCGCGGGCGGCGCGGGCGGCTTCGTCCTGCGCCGCCTCGCGTTCCGCGGTCGTGGCGACGAGATGCGATTCGCGCGCGGAGACTTCACTCAATGCGGTCTCTATCTCGCCGAGGGTATTGTCGGTCGTGCGGTAATCGACTACGTAGACAGCGCGCATCAGGTCGCGCATCTCCTGGCGCAGTCTTTTATACCGGCGGGCGCGCGAAGCCTGGCGTTTCAAACTGTTCTGCTGACGCTCTATTTCGGCGATGATGTCGGTGACGCGGGAGAGGTTCTGTTTGGAGGCTTCGAGCTTCAACTCGGCCGCGTGCTGGCGCATTTTGAATTTCGATATGCCAGCGGCCTCTTCGATCATTGACCGGCGGTCTAAAGGTTTGGCCGACAGCGCCTGGCCGATGCGGCCCTGTTCGATGATCGCGTAGTGCGCTGCGCCAAGCCCAGTGCCGGCGAAGAGGTCCTGAACGTCACGCAGGCGACATGCGCGCCCGTTCATCTCATATTCGCTCTCGCCCGTGCGATAAAGGCGGCGCCCGACCGTGATTCGCTCTCCGGCCTGAAAGACTCGCGGCGCGTCTTTCGATTGAGGCTTTTTAAAGGGAGGGCGGCGCGGTTGCTTCGGCTGTGAAGCCTGTTGCGCTTCGGAGTCTGGAGTGGGCTCGGCCTGTCCGGCTTCAGGTAGATCAGCCTGGGCGGCGCCTGCTTCAGCCCCGGTATCGCCTTCAGGTTCTGGAGAGGCTAAGGCATCGTCGATTGCGCCCACCGCGGCTTCAGCCTGCGTCAAAGATTCTTCGGCCTGTTTGAGAGCCTCCGATTCGGGCTGAGCCCCTCCGCGAATTTCGAAGGTCTCCTGAACGACGAGGGTCAAAATCACCTCGGCCATCCCCGACGGCGAACGGCTGCGAGTGCCCTGAAAGATCACGTCTTCCATCTTGCCGCCGCGCAGCGCCTTCGCGCGCTGTTCGCCGATCACCCAACTGATCGCGTCCGCGACGTTCGATTTACCGCAGCCATTAGGCCCGACTACGGCAGTGATACTTTCCTCATCGAAGACGACCTCAGTCGGGTCGCAAAACGATTTAAATCCCTGGAGAGATAGTTTTTCAAACCTGAGCATTTACACTACCAATGTGGGAATCGGCGCCGAAATACTACAATTCATTGTAGTTCTCGGAAATTAAGCGCGCACTATAGCCGCAGCCGCCAGGGCGTGTCAAACCGCGGTTAGAATTGCGAGCGGACGCGCAAGACGCCGTTGATCAGAGGGGGAGGGGTTATTTTTTCTGATGCTTTTCGATGTAGCTTTTTGCAAAGCTGACCAGGTGTGGGGCATTGACCAGTCCTATTTTCACCGCTTCTTCTTCCGCTTTCTCGACCGGCCATTTGTCGCGCAGCACACGCCGAATCATCCAGAAGGCTCCGACCCGAATCGCCGCCGTGCAATGTATGAACGCGGGGCGGTTTTCGGGATCGTCAGTGATCTTCAGGAACTCATCCACCTGCTCGTCTTTAGGCTCGCCGTAGACGACCGGGATGTTGAAATAGCGCAGCCCCAACTTCTTCACCTCCGCTTCTTCTTCAGGGGCGCGATGTTCGCTGGGCTGTCGAAGATTAATGACTGCTTTCACCCCATCGGCTTTGAGCTTTGCCAGGTGTTCGAGGCGGGGCTGGCCTCCGGTGCAGAACTGTTCATTGACTTGCAGAAAATTTCTTATCGGGGGGACTTCCTGGGCGGATCGCGCTGAACTTTGAAACCAGAACAAATACAGCGAAGAACCGGCAAGAAACACGAGCAATGAAAATCGGAATTTGATCATTGTTTTAACTCCATTCAGTAGGATGATTGCAATATGGATTCTCTCGCATCCGTTCCCCCAGGTCTATAGTTAGCTTCCGCTACTAAGGAAAAAAGGAAGCTGCCCCGTAACCGTTCATGTGGAGTGTGACTGGAACCATAAGTTCGCCTGTAACTTAGGTCAAAAGCCGGGCGCTTACGGTCACTTACGTAAAAGGAAAAAAGTTCTTTGACTGGAAATCGCGATTTTCTGAGGAAAATCGATGATTTTTTGTCAAAGTGATTTCTGCTTTCTACTTAGATTACGACAGCAATTCTCAGTATGAGATTTTGAAAAATGGGCCAGCCATCTTAAATTGTTCGAAAAGGCCTACATCTCCCATTCCTCCTACCTCATTGCCGGGCATCTCCCACCCACAGCTTGACGGTATTGTCCCAACTGCCCGAAGCGAGCGTCTTGCCGTCGGGAGAGAAGGCGACTGACCAGACAATACCGTCGTGCCCCGTGAGTGTGGCCAGTTCTTGTCTGGTTTGCACGCAACACATCACTGAGGCGACGAGCGAGATGGCAAGGCCGACAAGAAAATATCTGGGCCGGGCGCTCGATCTTTTTTCAGTTTCCGCGCGTTGTTGTTCCTGCATAGATGACACCTCTCGACTAAACTCTACATCGTTTATGAGGAATCGTGGCAAGAACTTTCGAGGAGCGCGTTTGGAGATCCCCGCGCGCTTCGGGCTTGAGCAGGGCTTTCCTACTCGTTGTCTGGCTCGCGGACGGATGGGAGTAGAAAGCTTTCCGGCGGCTTGTGGCGCAGCGATTCGGGAGAAGGGCTTCCCACATTGCCAATTGACTGTTTGGCTGGGACCTGAACGGTTACCGTAGCTACCAATGGTGAACTGAGTCTGATAACGGAATTGGCTGAACGACCTCGAACCTGTGGATAAAACTTGTGAATCACGCTCCATGTTTAATCACTGTTTAAACATCCTGTTCTATTAGGAAGCGAACTCTATCTGTCCAGTTCCCACGCGCACAGCCGAACCGGAGACTCGGACCTCTCGGACGCCTTCCGCTGTCCGTTTGGCGCGAACCTTCATCGTACCGGGACGCATAATCTCGAGCCCCTGCTCGATGATTACGCTTTCATCACTTTGCGCCCAGGCGTTTTTAACCATCCAGGCCGCACAGCAGCCGCCCGCAGATCCGGTTACCGGGTCTTCGCCCGCCGGTATCAGATTGCGCGCATGTACTCGGGCGGATTGGCTCACGGTTTCTCGGGTGACAAAGTATGGGCCATTATTACCATCCGTCTTCTTGGAATACTGGGATAATGCTGCGAAATGCGGCTGTACTCGGCGAATGGCGTCCAATGATTTCAATGGCACGATCATCTTGGCGCGGCCTGTGGACACCGTTTCAATTGGAGCTGACAGATCGAAATCGTTTTCACTTAATCCGGTCATCGATGCGATGACCCCGGTTTCATGACGCATCCCAAATTGCGGATCCTGCTGTTGCATCTCGCCCGCAAGGTGTCCATCTTCATCGCGAAACGTCACAGGGAATGGGCCGGCCTTTAGGTCGAGCGTCACTTTATTCAGCCTACTTTCATTCCTCAATGCAAACGCCGTCCCCAGAACTGGGTGTCCCGCAAACGGCAACTCCTCTCTCGGCGTAAAGATTCTCACCGTAGCCCTATTCCTCACGCCAGCAGCAGCCGCCGATCGAATAATGAAAGTGGTTTCGGAGTGATTCATTTCCCTCGCGATAGCCTGCATTTCTTCAGTCGAAAGTGTCTGGGCTCCGGTAAATACCGCCAGTGGATTGCCCGTCAGGGGGCGATTCGTGAAAACATCCCAGAGCTCATACCTGAAGATGCGCCCTCGAGGTTTACCGGTGAATAGTGTGAGCAATGGCATGGATAGCGCGGTACGACGGGAAAATTTAAATGGCGTCAGCGTTCGCATACATCAATGCTACCGTTGGAGGATCAATCCAGCTTTCCTTTTATTCTTTCTTTTCTATTCTTCCTCGTCGCGCAGTTTAGCAAGCACCGTATAGTCCTCTAGCGTCGTGGTGTCGCCGACGGTTTGCGCCCCCGAGGCGATGTCGCGCAATAATCGGCGCATGATCTTGCCCGAGCGCGTCTTCGGCAGAGAGTCGGTGAAACGAATGTCGTCGGGTTTCGCCATCGCGCCGATCTCTTTTTGAACATGCCGGCGCAAGTCTTCTTTCAATTCGTTAGACGGCTGATGGCCGGATTCGAGCGTCACGAAGGCGGAAACGGCCTGTCCCTTCAATTCATCCGGACGACCGACTACGGCCGCCTCCGCGACCGCCGAGTGGGAAACCAGCGCGCTCTCAATCTCCATTGTCCCCAGGCGATGTCCGCTGACGTTGATTACGTCGTCAACGCGTCCCATCAGCCAGAAATATCCGTCATGGTCGCGGCGAGCGCCGTCACCCGTGAAGTAACAACCTTTGATGTCGCTCCAATACTGCTTCACAAACCTTTCAGGATCGCCGTAGATCGTCCGCAGCATCGAGGGCCAGGGGCGCGTGATGACCAGATATCCTCCCTGGTTCAACCCGACGGAGACGCCGTCTTTGGTTTGAATGTCGGGGACAATGCCCGGGAAGGGAAGCGTCGCCGATCCGGGCTTGGTCGAGATCGCTCCCGGGATAGGCGTGATCATGATTGCGCCGGTCTCGGTCTGCCACCATGTATCGACGATGGGACAGCGCTCCTTTCCAATGACCCTGTGATACCACATCCATGCTTCGGGGTTGATAGGTTCGCCTACGCTCCCAAGCATCCGCAGGCTGGACAGGTCATATTTGAGCGGCCATTGCTCACCCCACTTGATGAACGTTCGGATGGCGGTCGGCGCGGTGTAGAGAATGTTAACTCTGTGTTTTTCCACGATCGACCAGAATCGTCCGAAGTCCGGGGTGTTCGGCGCGCCCTCGTACATCACGACCGTCGCGCCGTTCTGGAGCGGGCCGTAGACGATGTAGCTGTGCCCGGTCACCCATCCGATGTCCGCAGTACACCAGTATGTGTCCTCGTCGCGGATATCGAAGACCCATTTCGTGGTGATGTAAGTTTGCACGGAATAGCCGCCGGTCGTGTGAACGATGCCTTTAGGTTTTCCGGTCGTGCCGGAGGTGTAAAGGATGTAGAGCATGTGCTCGGAATCGAGCGGCTCGGCCTCGCATTTATCCGAGGCGCCTGACATCAGTTCGTGATACCAGTGGTCGCGCCCCGACTCCATCTGAATCTGATTTTTGCACCGCTCGACGACGACGACCTTCTTGACGCTCGGACAATCCTTGATCGCCTCGTCTACAGCCGGCTTGAGTTGGACCACCCCGCCGCGACGAAAGCCTCCGTCGGCCGTTATGACGGCCTTCGCCTGAGCGTCGTTGATGCGGTCCTTCAGCGCTTCTGAAGAGAAGCCGCCGAAGACTATTGAGTGCGTCGCGCCGATACGGGCGCAGGCCAACATGGCCACCGGCAGTTCGGGGATCATCGGCATATAAATGGCGACGCGGTCGCCTTTATCGACGCCCAGTGACTTCAGCGCGTTCGCTAATTTGCAAACTTCCTGATGGAGTTGCTGGTAAGTGAGGGTCCTGTTATCGCCCGGTTCTCCTTCCCAGATGATGGCCGCTTTGTTCTTGCGCCATGTCGAAAGGTGGCGGTCGAGGCAGTTGTATGAAATGTTGATCTGTCCCCCAACGAACCATTTGGCGAACGGCTCGTTCCACTCCAGAACCTTATTCCATTTCGCGAACCAGTGAAGTTCGCCGGCGATCTCCGACCAGAACCCTTCGGGGTCTTCGACCGACCGTTTGTAGATTCGGTCGTAATCTTCGCGGCTTTTGATGTGCGAGGCGGCGCTGAAATCCGGCGCCGGTCTGAACAAGCGGTCTTCCTTGAGCAATGAATCGATGTCCGATTGAGACATTCCATTTCCTCCGAAAATCTCCGGG
>DATEMG010000162.1:0-14138 GCA_035275805.1 Blastocatellia bacterium | reverse complement strand
ACGGTCGGCAAGCTCGCGCAGGCCGCGCAGGATGTAGTAGGTGAAGACGCCGTGCTGGAGTTGCTGGCTCTCGAAAGCGCGCTCGCCGATCTGGCAGGCGTAAAAGACTACGCTGGTCGGCGCGTCCCTTCGCTGTTGTTGCACGCGGGTGGGGGTCAGGGTCAGGATTCGCGCCGTCACGTCAGTGAGCTGGTTTCCTTTAAACCCGCGTCCGGGGGATGGGTCCTCGCGGCAGGCGTCGTAAAAGAGGGTGAATTGCGAAGCCTTCAACGCCGAAAGCTTGCTGATCAATTCTTCCATGTCGACCGCCGTGCGTGCGACCGTTTCTTTCGATTGAATGTCAGTGTCTACAGGTAGGAAATAACTTTTGGCCTCTGTCCCGACGCCGTTCACGATGCCGTGACCGGCCAGGAAGATGATGATCTCATGGCCGGGCTGGACGCGCGGGGCCAGATATTGATCGATGGCGGCGAAGATGTTCTGCTTCGTAGCCATGGATTCTCCGGCGCCGTTGTCGGTGAGCAGCCGAACGTGGTCTTCCGCGAAGCCTGCCGATGAAATCAACAGATCCTTGATTGAAATGGCGTCGGGGCCGGGGTACTTCAGATCCACGGTATTGCCCGGATAATCGCCGACGCCGATCAGCAATGCCCATTGATTGGGATTCACCAGGGGCTTACTTGCGGGCGCTGAGTTTACCTCCGATGGCTTGCCAGCGAACGATAGGCTTAAGCCGAGGATGAATAGGCTGATGATGATTAGTTTGCGCATCACTTGGTCACCTCAATTGTAGATTGGCCGATCGGTTATTGAACCAGCGTTTAGTGCCGAGGATTGGGTGTCCAATCCACAAAAATACCGCCTTTTGACTGTGAAAGGCGAGTATGCGTTGACTGGAGTGATGGTGAAAATCCCGATTTGCCGAGAAGATTTCCTGGCCCGTGAGATTGCCGCAGCCGTGGCTAATGGCAGGCCGGGCGAAATGTCCGGCGGCGCCAAGGCCGGGGCGAAAGGGATGCGGGAGCTTTTGTCGTTTCATTTCCATATCACGTCCGTCATATACGATAGCGCCCCTGGCTGATTTCCGGCTATGACAAATGTCCACACCTATTTATGACAAATGTCACAGCTAGAGCGGATTGCAAATCAATGTACGACATACCGAGATGACAGTACGGATCAGTACCGCGAGCGGTAGCGAGCGATCATCAGGCTAAGTCGCGCTCGCTACCGCTCGCGGTACTGATCCAGTCAGCCTTCCCGTAGTTGTAATGTCATTTGCCGGCTCGGCTGCGCGACGGCTCAGACAAAGAGAAAATGACTACTGTCGAAGACCCCGGCGCCGCCCTCCAGAAACCCGACGCGCTGCCGGAAGTGGCGGCGACATACTGTTTGCCGTTGACTGCGTACGTCAGCACTCCGCCGTTCATCGGCCCGCCGGTGTTGAATCTGTAAAGAACCTTGCCCGTACGGGCGTCGAGCGTCAGAAAATCTCCGGCCATCTCTCCAGTGAAGATCAGACCCGCCGACGTTGTGGCGACCGCCGCCACCATCGGCCTTGACGATTCGTACTGCCAGGTGACCTTGCCGGTCGAGGCGTCGACAGCCGTCAACCGGCCGCGCGATTTATCAATCGGGTCGTCTACGTACATTCCGCCCATATACAACTGGCCTGGGATGAAGCGATCTTCGCTGGCCTTTATGAACTTGCCGCACCAGTCGACGGCTGGCGTGTAAAGCATGTTCGTGTTCGGGTTGTAGGCCGGCCCGTTCCATAACACTCCGCCGAGGACGCCGGGGCAAGCGTGCACGCCTTTGACGGTCAAAGGCTCGTCCGCGTTGGATCGCGTTGTCACAGGAGTCGAGTAAAGCTGCTCTTTTGTCTCACGGTCCAACACGCGCAGCAGCCCGTCTTTGCCCGCAATCGCAACCAGCTTCCTGGCTTTGCCGCCGACCGTCGCGGTGAAGAGCGGGCTGACCTGCGTCAAATCCCAATCGTGCGAGTCGCTCGGCGTGGCCTGGTAATGCCACTGCAATTTGCCCGTGCGGGCGTCGAGCACGACCAGCGAATTGGTGTAGAGATTGGTCCCAGGGCGAGCGTCGGCCAGGAAGTCCGGGGCAGGATTGGCCACGGGAACGTAAACGAGCCCGGCCTGAGGGTCGAGCGAGAGCGGGGCCCATACCGCGCCTCCGCCACGCTTCCTCACATCGGAGTTTCCCCAGGTCTCGGCGCCAGGCTCGCCGTCATCGGGGACAGTGTTAAATCGCCAGACCGGTTCGCCGGTTTCGAGCCTGAACGCGCCTATCCAGCCTTTGACGCCCTGTTCGCTGATTCCGAGTCCGAGCAGGACCAGGTTCTCAAAGATCATCGGGGCCATGTTGAACGATCCTTCGTTCTTTTCGGTTGCGACGACTTTTCTCTCCCAGAGGAGCTTGCCGGTCTCGATGTCGAGCGCGAAGAGATAGCCGTCAGTAGTCGCCCTGACAACTCTCCCGTCTTTGATGGCGGCGCCGCGATTCGGCGGATGGATTTCGACCGATTTACGCCTCCAATCGTGACGCCAGCGCACACGGCAGTTGGTGGCGTCAATCGCGACGGTCGAGTATGTCGTGGTGATATACATCACGCCGCGATAGACGACCGGGTTGTTGTGGAAAGGTTTCGTGTCGCCGGCCTGGTAAAGACAGGCGGGCCGCAATGAGGCGGCGTTCAGCCTGTTGATCTCTTTCAGATCTACGTAACGCTGGCCCGTGTAATCGTGATTCGACATCAACCAGTCGGCGGAGTTCGATTGCGCCGCGTTCAGTTCCTGCTGCGAGGGGCCTTTCGATGAAGGATCCGGGGAGCCACCCGCGTTCTTTGTTGAAGCCGAGGCGTTGGCTTCGCCTTCGGTCGGAGTCTGAATGACGCCTTCTTTCAATGAGCCTTGCGGCTCGATCTTGATCTGCTTAAGGAGGGCCGGATCGGCGGGCAGTTCTCGCGCGCCGGCCTTGTAGCCGTTGGCCTTGAGCATGTAGGCGACGGTGTCAATGTACTGTTGTTTGCTGAGCGTGTTTCCCGCGCCGAATGGCATCTGCGTGCGGGTGATGTAGTAAAGGTCATCTACGGATTTGTCGCCGCGCGCCCACCTGTCGGCGAATTTACCGCCCGAGAGCGCCGAGGCCGAAGCGCCTTCGAGCCGCAACCCGTGGCAGGAGGCGCATTTCTTGTCATAGACGGCCTGTCCCCTGGCGGCCTGGGCGTCGGTGTAAATTCCATTTTGCGGCGCCTGCTGGGAGGGCTTCTGAGTCGAAGAGATCGTCCTGGCCGGGCCGGATAGCAGGCCGAGCGAGATGGCCGCCAGCGCCAGCGCCGATGTGAACAGCCGGAGGGGGAGATTTTGTTTTTTCATTTCCCATTTCCCATATATCGTTTGTCATATACCATTGCGCGCCCAGCGCGCTTCCCGCAATGATAAATGACAATCGTAATATGGAAAATGGAAAATTGAAGATATGAATGAGAAAATCTGTCTGGTGACCGGCGCCAATTCCGGCATCGGTAAAGTCACGGCGAAGGCTCTGGCGGCGGGCGGAGCGGCGGTGATCATGATTTGCCGCAACCGCGACAAGGGCGAAGCCGCGCGCAATGAGATCATTAGAGAGACGCGCAACGAGAACGTCGACCTGATGGTCGCCGATTTCTCCGACCTGAGCCAGATCAGACGGCTGGCCGCCGGCGTCAAGGCAAAATACCCGCGATTGCATGCGCTGGTGAACAATGCCGGGTCATATAACGGCGAGAGGAGGCTTACCGTCGACGGTTACGAAACCACATTCGAGGTCAATCATCTCGGCTACTTCCTGCTGACAGTTGAACTGCTCGACCTGCTGAAATCGTCCGCGCCAGCCCGCGTCGTTAACGTCGCTTCCGAAGCGCACCGCTCTGCGCGCATCAACCTCGACGATCTGAACCTTGAGAAGGGTTACGGCGGGTGGAAGGCTTATGGGCAATCGAAGCTGGCCAATGTGCTATTCACCTATGAGCTTGCGCGCAGGCTCAAGGGAACGGGCGTCACGGCCAACTGCCTGCACCCGGGAGTCGTAGGCACCGACTTCTTCAATAAAATCGGGGGCTTTGCGGGAAAATTCCTACGCCTGATTGCGCCATTTATGCGGACGCCCGAAAAAGGCGCCGATACCATCATCTGGTTGGCTTCGTCGCCCGAAATCGAAGGAATCACGGGAAAATATTTTGTCGACCGGAAAGAGCGGGCAACCAATCCGGAATCGTACGACACGACGATCGCGGCGCGGTTGTGGGAAGTCAGTGAGCGGATGTGTGGCTCGATTTAGCATTATTAAACATTCGTACACGCCGCTTTGGTCAGGAAATTGCGATGAAATAAGCTCATACGAAAGTAGGAAGGAGGGGCTTCAGTATGAGACTGACACTGAAGAAACTAATTATGAGCTTATTCGCGGCAGTCATCCTTCTTCCCGGCGTCTCGAAAGTCACGGCTGACGCTCAATATGTATATTGGCGCAGGCCCGTGCGGGTAATCATAATTCAGCCGTATCGTCCCGTGGTTCGGCCGTATTATCCCGTGGTTCAACAGTATTATCCCGTCTATTACCCCGCCTACGACCCTTATATATTGCCGACTTATAGTGTGGCGGATCCTTTCCCTTACTTGCAAGTGAAGGGATATAAAGAGGGTGTCGATGAAGGTAAGGATGACGCCGAAGATGGCAGGCTACCCAATCCGACAATACACAAGGATTTCTACAAGTCCTACAGCCCGGTTTATCGTCAAGCGTTTATACAAGGGTACTATGACGCGTACCGAAGGAAAATAATAGACTAGCTTGATGGACTGGATCGAATACGCCACATGCGACAAGACACGCATCATATCGCATGTGGCGTATTTTTCTGCCAGCCATTTTTCACCGATCTCTCCATCGATCGTGAGGCTTCGCTCCGGACTTGTGCTGTGAACTAGTTCACAGCGCTCGTGTGAATTAGCTCGCTGCGGCTGCACGCCGACCGAGGTAACATCCGCGTCAATGGATAAGAACATATAGCGAAGACCATGAAAACAGTGACAATGAAAGGGGCTAAATAATGCGAATCAACAATAGGCGAGGCACGCGAATCAATCGGATGGCGACGATTGTGCTATTAACTGTCTTATCGTTTCAACTAACGGCTGGCTCTCAACCATTAGCGCAAGACATCACAACCACCAAGGCCGGCGCGACAGCTTTGGTAGCGCTTGCGCCCGGAGACACGCTGCGCTTCACCGCGTTCAATCCGGGGCCTGCTGGCGAGGTCGGCGAACCGATCAGTATGCAGATGAAGCTCTACAACGAGCAGGGCAGAGTCATCGCCACAAGCGCTGAGGTGGCGATACCGCGGGGTGAATTTCGCACCATCTTCTTCAAGCGCGACGAACTACATCTTGCGGGAGAACCTGGCACAGGAATCCTGCAAGTGCGCACGGAACCACTCTGGCGCTTCACGTCAAGCATTCCGGTCAAGGTCACCACCTCATTAGAGGTCATGCCCGCCCAGGGCGGCACGACGACTGGCACTTTCAAGTTCTTTTTTAATGTGGAAACGCTGCCCTGAAAAGATCCACCTTCGATCACGCGAGGACGCCTAACGCCCGAATTAACCGGGCGGCGCAAAATCATTCAAGATTGAAGGATAGAAGAATGATGATCGGATTGTTATTCGATTTGGGGCTATCGTTTCCGATTTTCCCGCTTGCCCGGCGATTCGTGCAGATACTTCTCGCGTTCTTCCGGCGTCAACTCGCGCGGCGACAGTCTGCGCGCCGACTCCATCAATTCATCGAAACGCATAGACATCGCTCGATCGCGCATTGGGCTTTCGAGCAAACACCGCCTCAACGCGTCTTCGGCCTGCCTTGTGCGGGCGATGCGCGCCGCATTGGTCGCCAGGATTAAACTGAGGTTAGGATCATTTGGCAGCAATGAAATCGAGTTGGCAGCTAATTCACGCGACTGAGCGATGTTGCGTTGTCGTTCTGCATCGATAGCGTTTGCCCGCGCCAGTTGGGCGGACGCTTCCGCCCGCCTGCGCGCGCTTTCCGCCTCCCTGAACGAGTCTTCGACGTACTTTTTTAGCGCCTGAGCTTCCGCCGAGCTCTGTTCCGCAATCTTTCTCTTAGCCTCCTCCGCCTTCAGCGCATCGCCGGTTTTGGCCAGCGCCTTTTCGAGTTTACGACCCTGATTCAGAGAATAAAACGCCGTCGGCAAAGTGATCATGAAAGTGGCCGCGATCAATCCAGCCGCCGCAGGCCTGGCTCGCTTGCGCCAATTGAACGGCAAATGATCTTTCACCCACTGCTCATCGAACACCGTCTCATAAATCCGGTTTCGCGTCCGCAACCCGGCGCCTTCGCGTCGCACGACGCCTGAAAGCTTCAGGTGCGTTATGACCGTCGAGCGCTCTTCGTCCCGCACGGCGTTCCCCGCGCGAATCTCACCGTAAGTCGTCAGCGCGCCTTCGACGTCAGGCGCGTGTTTGGTGAGCATGTCGCGGACGAACTGCAGGTTGCCGTCCTGTTCGCTCATCGCGCCAAAGAAGGTGTCGGCGACCACGCGGTCGACGTCGGCCTCGGTCCAACGCAGGTGGCGCGCCTCCACCATCGCTATGCAGAGACGCTGCGTCAGGTAAGGGTGTCCGTTCGTCCACTTCATCGCCAACCGCAGAACCTGTTTGGCTTCGCCGGGCGGGAGGTTCAAGCCCTCAGCCAGCGGCGCGGCCTCCTCATATGTGAAATCGCCCAGTTCAACGCTTTGCCGGAAGTCGAACGGCATGCGCTGCGGATCGCGGATCAGTTCGCCAGGCGCGGCTACGCCGAGGATCGCAAACGAAAGCCGCTTGAATTCGGGCTTGATCGCCCGCGCGTTATACAGATACCGGATTGCGGCGTAAAAGTCGTCGGTGAAATCGAGGCCCAGCGTCGCGCCAATTTCGTCAACGAAGACGACCACGGGTTCGGCCACCTCCTTCAGCAACACTTCCTCAAAGAATTTGGTCATGCGCTGGGCGCCGCTCAGGTTGGCGTTGGATTCCCACCACTTGGCGGCGTTGACGCCGAGCGCCAACTGGTCTTCTATGATGGCCAGCAGTCCCAGGTACCATTGTTCGGGCGTGACGTGCGCGCCGATCTGCGTCAGGTCAATCATCACTGATCGGATTTTTTCACCCGCGAGCCGGTTCGCCGTGCGAACCATCAGGCTCGATTTGCCCATCTGGCGGGCGGTCAGGATGTAGGCGAAGGCGCCTTGACGACAGAGGTTGAGCAGTTCGTCATCGGCCCGGCGCGAAAGGTAGAGACCGCCGCCGGCTTGAACTGTTCCTCCGACGGTGTATATGGCGTGTTTCCTATCTGATGACATTTCGGTCGTTCCCTTTTGTTCACTCCAGGGCAGGCAGGATTTTTTTATCTATGAATACGGTGTGATGTGGTTCGAGCGCCAGGACGACCTGATCGGCGACTAATTGATCAGGCTCGACTATAGGTTTATAGCCGATGAAGACGCGCGCCTGCTCTGTCGGTAGGGAATCAAACATAGAACCTCGCTGGTGGAAAATACCACGCTTCGCGCAACATCAGTTGCCTGCAAAAGCGGATTATGTTCAGGGTGTCATACGTTGTGACATCTCCGTTTAGTTGTTCAGTCTTGCCGTCATTTCTTGCTGTCCGGCATTTGTAATTGTGACTGCGGTGGTCGCCTCTGCTTATTATCGCTATTCGGTAACGGGCGCCTGGTATTCGAATACGGCTCCGGCAGAGACGGCAGCCAGACTTCAATCAATCCCTGCGAAACGCGATTAGATAGATTTCTAAACAATTTCAGCTCGATGGGCTGTTCGATCCCTCTCTCCTTGAGCATCCTCTCGACAATCTGTTTAATCGTTTCGGCGTTCGACCGATCTTCACTGTAAAAGTAGCGCACATCGCCCCCGGTAGACGTCGTTACCTGCGTAAAGGTATCTGCCACTGTGTAATTCGACTGTCTTCTGAGCGCAAAGGCGATTCTATTGAGCGTGGCAATGTCTTTCTTGTCTCGGTAATGCAAGTAGATTTTCGGATTGGCCGGGGATGGGGGCGCAACTGCGATTGTTGTATTTGGCTTTAACCTTTGCAGCCATGACTTGGCGGTTTTATTGACCTCATCGTTCTTCTGCTCTCCTTCGCTCAAATCGCGGGCCCTCTCAAAGTCGGCGATGGCCTGTTCGCGCTTCCTGGATTTCAAATATGTCTCGGCGCGATCAATGTAGATCTTTGAATTATAAGGGGTCTTATTGATAGCTTTGGTATATTCATCGACTGCCTGGTCGTTGTCTCCGGATCTGTCGCGGAGCCGAAAGGCTTCAGCGCGTTTTATGTGGGCCTCAGTTAATCTCGGATTCAACTCGATCGCGTCGTTGAAGTCGGCGAGCGCGCGATCGAAGTCGCCGGACTTCGAACGGGTGATGCCGCGCCAGAGAAAGGCGGTTGAGTCATTGGGGGAGAGTTCAATCGCGTGATCGTAATCGATCACGGCTTTGTCCATACTGCCCTTCTCAGTCAGAACTTTTCCGCGCTTGGTGAATGCGTCGGATAGTTTCGGATCGAGTTCGATGGCGCGATTGTAATCGCCCAGCGCGCTGTCGAGGTCGCGCTTTTGCCAGTAAACGTCTCCGCGTCCGACATAAGCTTTCACGTAGTTCGCATCCAGTCTGATCGCTTCATTGAAATCGGACAGAGCTTCATCGAAGCGTTCCTTTACGATATAAGCCCGCCCTCGACTGTAGTAGGCGAACGCATAAGACGGGTCGAGTCTGATAGCCTCATTGTATTTCTTGATCGCCTCATCGAAATTGTTCTTATCCGCCTCCTCATCCCCCTTTGCTGTCACCTCGGCCGCGTCCCGCAGCGATGTCATTACCTGATAGACCCAGAATGCGGCCACAGCCAGCGTCAGTAGCGTCGCGCCCACGGCGACTGCGGCCCGCAGCCGGCCGAGCCGCTGGGACTTTTTACTCTTTTCGATCAAGACCTCCGTCCGTTGTTCCAACTCCGTCTTTTCGGCGACGTGTCGCTTCTCCCGTTCTTCGCGGTCGATCTGTTCGCGGACGCGCCGTTCTTCTTCGGCGACGCAGCGGTCGATGTAGACGATCTCTGTTTCGTTGAGGTCGTCAGCGCGGCTGCTTTGCCATCCCTTCGCCAGTTCCAGGGGCGCGCCGGTGAGCAGCGCGCCGGAGTCTTCATTCAGTCTCCTCCATTCGGCGATGACGCCGTTGAGCTTCTGCCGCCAGAGCAGGAATTCACGGTCTTCCTGAATCCAGCTTTGCAGGTGTGGCCAGTAGCGCAGCAGGTCGTCGCCGAGTTGTGCGGCGGCCTCTCCGGAATCCGCGTCGCGCTCGATTGTAACCAGAGGCGTGGCTCCGAGATTGTTCAGGACGGATCGGGCGGCCTCGTCGAATTCGGACAATCTGACCAGCAAACGCGTATCGCCGCCCTGTTCGCCGGCGTCGGCCACGCGCACCAGCCGCAGAAGCGCCCGCCGCGCGACTGTGGCCTCTTGGCGCCTCAATCCCGCCCATGCCGCGTCGGCCGATTGGATCAACAACTGAGCGGAATCGGCGGAGCCTTGTTTGCCCTCGAAGAGCGCCAGGACCGATTGGCGGCGCGATTCCAGATACTCCGAGGCTTCCATTCGGCTTATCGGCTCGCCCGGCAGATATTCGGTCAGATAGGCGGTCAGGCGCTCCGCCGGGGCCAGCAGCGACGTGGTGTCGCTCTCGCCGGGGCGGTTGCCGAAAGTGGCAAGAATCTCCTGGTAGGCGTAAAAAGGCAGGTATTTGACCTGAGTGTCTTCCTGGAACTGCGCGCGCGATTGAGGCGGGAGATGGGAGGGAAAGAGCTTGAACATCTCCTTGGCGTATTCGCGGCGCAGGTCGAGCTTGGTCTTTTCGAAAGGTTCGACTCGCATCGGGACGGGGAAGATGGCGATCTCGCGGGCTTTGCGCAGCCGCTGTTCGTAGATCGAATGCGCGACCGCGGCGCTGCCTTTGACGCTCTGGTTGTTGAGCGTGTAGCAGACAACAACGGCGTCCGGCATTTGCACCGTGCAAATGCCAGAGGTGTCGCTGACGCCCGTCCGGCTGTCGATCAACACGTAATCGTAATCGGCTCGCATCTTCTCCTTGACCGATTCCAGAAAGACGCCGCCGCCGCGCCGCTCGTAGAATTCCTCCCAGTCGAAAGAGTTGATCCGCGCCGAGTAAGAAGCCCCCTGGCGCCCGGCGGGCAGCAGGTCGAGCGTGCCGCCTGAGGGGAAGTCCCAATCGAGCGAAACGACGTAGGCCGAGATGTCGGCGTATGAGTCATACCAGTTGTCGTCGTTCCCACCGGTGTAGCCGGTGGCCGTGGCGTCTCTGAATTCGATCAACAGGTCGATCAATCCTTCGGAGCCGGTCAGATCTTTATCGCTCAGGAACGGCGCGAAATAGCGGTGCAGCCCCGGCGCCTCCAGGTCCCAATCGACGGTCAGGACTCGATTGCCGTTGCTCGCCAAAATCCAGGCTACGTTTGCGACGGCCATCGAGCGCCCCGAGCCGCCTTTGTATGAATAGAATGTGACGATGTTGCCCAGCGGTTCTCTCACCCGAGGGGTCTTATCCATTGTTCATTTTCCCCCTGGCCCTTCGATGTTCGCGAGCGCGACGGCCTCGGCGCCTGTGGCCTTCCGCAGTACCTCCGCTCGTTTGATGATCTTGCTCCTGGTGACTTGCAGCATCGCGGCCAGCCGGTCTTTCATCTTCGTGGCCGAGTCGATTTGCGTGAGCAGATCGGGGGATTCGTTCGTTGTGCGGTTGACGAACGTTGCCTGCAGAAGCATTTCGAGTGTCTGTCGCTGATTCACCGCCTCGGCGTCCTGCGGGTTCCAAGGAACGACGATGACGCAGTTGACAAATTGTTTGGGGTCTACGACGTCGCGCATGTGCTTGCGATAATCCTCCAGCCGCAGCGTCCACAGGTCGACCACGATGACGACAATCTTGTTGCCGTTCTCGGCCTCCTTGAGCTGCTTCTCCAATTCATTGTCGAGCGGAATGGCGCCATCCGAGATGAGCCTTTCGCGCTGGATCACGTCCTGAACCAGCAAATCGACTTCATCCCTCGGTTCGGGCAGCCAGGGACGCCATTCGCCGCCGCTCTCGCCGTAAGGGTCGAGGCTGGCTCTGAATGGCTGCAACTCCTGCCTGCGCCCCGCCAGAAAGATGAATTTCACGTACCGTGGATTGGCGCCGGCGACCTGTAACTGCACGGCTTGCGCCTGCGCGGCGACTAGCCCAGGGAATGTCTCCGCGACCTGATCCAGGACCGGCAGATTCGGCAACGCGGGCAGCTTGTGTTCTTGCGCGGCCTCGATCACGTCGTCGGCCAGGACGGAAATGAAGTCGTCGTATTGCTGCTTGAACTTTTTGTTTCGCAGCATCGTGCGCAGCCCCTGTTCGGCGTATGCTTTCCCGTAGGCGTCGTATTTGTATTGAATCTTGCCGAGCGCCGCCGGGATGCTCGGCAATACGTAATCTTCTTTCTGCCACAAGACCGGAAACATCAAGCCGGGTAAATCGGCGCCTTTAGGCAGGTTTTTCGAGTAAGTCTCGACGCGCGAGTTGAAGACGGCCCACTCCTTGCCGCAGAATTTTTTCTGGAAGTAGTACGGCGAGTAAACGGCAATGAAGACGCTGCTTTGTTGCAGCGCCGAGGCCAGCTTATGGTCCCAGATGGCCCCCGGTTCTATCTCCGCGCCGTCGAAGAACCCGACCTCATCCGGCGACGCGGCTATCTTCCCGGCAATGTCTTTGCAGAGATCTTCATAAAATTTTTTGACAAGACCATCCAATTTATTGTCTTCGCGCGCGTAGCTGAGAAAAAAAAAGTAGCTCATGTTGATGGTGAACCTTTCGGTAAAACATTGGCCAAGAGGTCCAGGTAATTTCCCGGGCACGCGTGGATTATAGTCGAAGCGGGCTTGTTTGCAACGATCTAAAAATGTCCTGACAGCAGCGCTATCGGAGGAAAAAGCGTTGAAGTGATTCGCGCCATTTGTCTTGCGCTTTGAGGATGAGTTCGACGGTTTCGCGCGCCGCGCCGCGACCGCCGGGCTTGTTCGTCACGAAATGGGCGCATTCGCGTATTTCGTCAACGGCGTCCGCGACGGCGATCGCCAACCCCACGCGGCGCATCACGGGCAGGTCGGGCAGGTCGTCGCCGACGTAGGCGATCTCGTCGTCAGCGAAGCCGTCGGTGATTTTGATTTGTTCGTAGACCGAGAGTTTGTCGTCAATGGCCTGATGAATGCTATCAATTTGCAATTCGCGGGCGCGGGCGATGAGAGCGGGCGAGATGCGGCCGCTGATTATGCCGAGCTTCAAGCCGGCCTCGCGCGCAAGCTTTAAACCTTGACCGTCGTGGATGTGAAAGACCTTCGCGCCTTCCATCACGCGCTTGCCGTCGAAGGTGTAATGCAGGCCGCCGTCGGTCAGCACGCCGTCGCAATCCATCAGTAAGAGTTTTATACGGCGGGCGCGGGAGATGGTTTCTTCAGTAATGTTCATGCGCCTTATGAATAAATAGGACTTGCGGGACTTATGGGACTTATGGGAATCCAGACTCCATTAGACGCATAAATCCTATAAGTCCCATTCATCGCTATTTCACGTCAAATGTCGGCACCTCGCTCAGGAGCAGTTTACCACCCGTCTGGCTGATGATGTAGACGGCTCGTCCCGAGTAATCTTTTCCCTCGATCTTGATCTTCAGCGTCACGTCGACGGCCGTGCGGCTGGCGTCCCATTCTTCGGCGCGCAGGGCCTCGGTCACCCAGATCGAAGGTTTTCTGACGACCAGATTTTGGGCGAACTTCCTGAGATTGCCCAACTCGACGAATTGATTGACGGCGGCTGAACTGCCTTGCAGCACGGCGGCGTCGAATTTTTGCAGGAAGGCGCGAACGTCGTCGGGAATTTTCACGGCATTGGCGCCGCGTTCAGCCTTGAGCGCTCCGTCGCGCGCGGCGATAGTCGTCGCGGCGTCGAGGTCGGCCGCGGCAGCGAAGCGGAAGTGTTTCGCCGCGGCGTCGAATCTGTTCTGTTGGATGGCGAGTTCGGCCATGCCGAGATGCGCCAGCCCGTAGGCCTGGATTGGCAGCGGCTCCGCTTTGAGGGCGTCGTCGAATATTTTCGCGGCCTCGTCGTTCTTCTTCTGGGCCAGCAGGGCGCGGCCCAGAAGAGCCTGGAGCGTCGGCGCGCTGGTCGAGGCGCCAGAGGAATCGGATGAGGCGAGACCCTCGCGCGCTTTCGCCTCGGCCGTCGCGAAATCGTTTTTGCTGAAGGCCAGGTTGGCCTGGCCGAAGGCCTCGGACTGCGACGGACGGCGCGGAAAGACGTCGTTCGAGTATTCGCTCTGCAGATAGATTTTGTCGGGGTCGATCTCGATGGTTTTGATGTCGATGCCGGCGGGGAAGTTGACCGAGCCATATTCACCGGCCTTGACCGTCACGGTCTTTTGAATCTTCTCCCCGCCGGTTGTCGCCACGACCTCGACTGGGAAATCCCCCGCCAGGTCCTCTCGCTCCCGGCTGCCGAAATTGGCGACGGTCGATTCCACGCCGTTGGCCGTGTTTTGCGGTTTGCCGATGGCGAAGTCGGGTAGCGTCACGGATTCGATCCAATTGTTGAAAAGCTCGTTGACGAGTTTGCGATCGGCGCCCGCGGAGATCAGATTCTCTTTGAAGTTCGCGCAGCGCGAGAATTGGCAGAGCGGGTGTGGCTGCGGCGCCCCGCGCCTTTGTTGCCCCGGTTGCGTTTGCTGTGGCGCCATCCATCCGGCCAGGCTGAGCGCGTCGACTCTGCCACGAGAGAGAGACGAGCGCAACGCGTTGTCGAACGACGCCGCTCCGAACGTCCGCTCGATCATCCGCCAGACCAGCGCGCCTTTGTTGTAGACACTGGTGGCGTAATTACGGTCGAGCTGGCTCTGCGTCAAAAGCGGCGCGTCGTTGCGCGCGACCGTCGCGTATGCGCGTCGGAATCGCTCGAACGCCGCGTCGCGTTGAGGGAG
>DATEMG010000161.1:0-7956 GCA_035275805.1 Blastocatellia bacterium | reverse complement strand
GGCTATTGATCCACAAGGATTTCCACAAATCCCTCTACAGAAAAATTCTCCCATAACCCCTCCATCTGTAACCAGTTGACGACACTTGTAATCAAAAGTTAACACGGTTTTCCTCAACTGACGTATCCCATATCCAGGACGATTAAATGCTAAAACTTTTAGGGTGTTAGGTTTATATTAGATGGTTAGTTGTGAAGTTTCGGCTCAATCTCTTTCAAACTCGAAGCCAGAATCAGTCTTTTCAAGGCGTCCTCATCCTTGGGTCAAGCTGTTTCGCCCGATTGAAAGACTGCTGCGCTTCGGCCTGTTTTCCTTTCTTCCTCAACGCCAACCCCATTTGGTAATGCGCCGGGGCGTATTCCGGATCGAGACCGATCGCCTTCTCGAACATCTCGATGGCGCCGTCGACGCCGCCTTCTTTCAATCTTTGAATCCCGGTGTTCGTCGCGAAGGTCGCGGCCTGGCTGTTCGATTTCAGTTTCTGCAACCGCGCGCCTTCGGCGAATTCGATCCGCGCCCCCGCGATATCGCCTTTCGCGCGGAGCGCATTACCGAGCGTGTTGCGGATTTCGGGGTTCTTCGGGGCGAGTTTGATGGCCTTGCGGAACTCGGCGATCGCCGCGTCGGTCTCGCCTTTCTGCTGCAAGACCGTGCCGAGCGTGTAATGCGCCTCGGCGAAATTCGGATTGACCGCGATCGCCTGCCGGAAAGTCGTCACGGCCTCGTCGAGTTTCCCCTGCTGCCAGTAAATCACCCCCAGCGTGTAATGAGCCTCCTGCAACGTGGGCTGCAGTGCGATGCTGCGTTTGAGGGCGTCTGCGCCCGCCACGAAATCGTCTTTGTACTTGAGCGCCAGACCGAGGTTGTAATGGGCCGCGGCGTCGTTCGGCTCGAGCGCGATCAGCTTGCGGTAGACGCCGATCGCGGCGGCGTAATCGGCCTTCTGCATAAGGGCCAGGCCGAAGTTGTGAAGCGCGATCTTGTTATCAGGGTCGAGTTTGAGAATGGCGTCCAGTTCGGCGATCGCGGCGTCTGCCTCGCGCTTCTGAATCAGCGTGAGCGCCAGATCGTTGCGCGCCTGAAGGAGGTTTGGGTTGAGTTTGATAGCCGAGCGCAAAGCCTCGACCGCTTTATCGAAATCCTCGTCGGCCAGAAGCGCATTGCCGATCGCGGCCTGAACGTCAGCGAGCTTCGGATTCAACTTCGCGGCCTCCTCCAATTCGCCAATCGCCTCGCGCAAATTCCCCGCCTTTTGCAGCGACAGGCCCAGGTAATAATGCGATTCGACGTGGTCCGGTTTGAGCTTGACGCTCGCGCGCAGCGGCGCAATGGCGGCGTCGAATTGTTGTCGCAGCCACCGGGTCACACCCAGGCGGAATTGCCCTTCGTGAAAATCGGGATCGAGTTTCACGGCATATTCGAATTCGGCGATCGCGCCGTCGAGAAGGCCCTTCTGGCCGAGCGCGAACCCGAAGCCGCTGCGGAACGCGGCTGAACCAGGCTGATGATCTACAGCCGCGCGAAGTTCGATGAGCGCGGCGTCGAGATCGCCTTTCCGCTGTAAAGCCAGGCCGAGGTTGGCGCGGGCTTCGGCGAAATCAGGGCGCAATCGGGCCGCCTCGCGGAACGAATCAATGGCGGCGTCAATCTGCCCCTGCCGTCCGAGCGCTTGTCCGAGCGCGTTGTGCGCTTCGGCGAATTCGGACTTCATCCGCAGCGCTGAACGAAATGAGGCGATGGCGCGAACCGCGTCGCCTTTTCGCAAGAGCTCGACGCCCTGCGCGTAGAACTGCTCGGCGGTTTTCTGCGCCTGGCGAGCGGCTGCGCGCTGCGCCACGGCGACGCCGTTTAACAAGGCTAGCGCAAAAACGAAAGCAGCCGCATGAAATAAGAAAGAGGCGAACAAACGGCGCACTGACATTGTTTTGCTCATAAGAGGCTGTAGGAAGTCATCACAAACCAATCACAAAGAATCATTTCCTTTTACAATTTCAACCGTATACACCAACAAACCGGAGCCGTGCGTTCATAGTTATTGTAAGACTTTTTCGCTTTTTTATCTTTTCTTGCCTCACAAATCCGTCTCAAATCAGAAAAGTCGATGCAAAAGATATTTCTCTAATTAACCTGGCCCCTCCACAACGAAATGCCAGTAACGGAGAGCCCTGTCCCTCGAAGTCGAGGAAGGAGAGGCGCTGAGACAGGAGTTGGCGCCATTTTCAGTGATGGCTTAGGCGCCGCCTTTGTCCTTTCCCTATGGACATTACAATGGGAGAGGCGTATCTTCTTTGGCATGTCCAAAGAACAGAACACAGATGCGCAAAAATCCGAAGTCCTCCAGGGGACGCTCGACCTTATGGTGTTGAAGGTTCTTGATGCGCTCGGGCCACAGCATGGCTATGGGATCGCCCGCCGGATCGAGCAAGTGAGCGAACAGGTACTTCAATTGAATGAGGGAACGGTCTACACCTCGCTTCTGAGGCTACAGCAGCGGAAATGGATCGCTTCAGAGTGGGGGGCGTCAGAAAACAATCGTAAAGCTAAATACTATTCAATCACGAAAAGCGGCCGTAAACAGCTCGCGCGAGAGACCGAGAATTGGGAGCGGATCGCCGGGGTGATCGGGCGATTGTTGAGGCTGGAAGGCCAGGAGTAGAGATGATCCAGAATTTGCGCGCTATGGCGGCGAAGCTTCGGGGATTGTTCGGAGATCACAGAGCGAATCGAGAGTTTGACGACGAGATCGAGGCGCACCTGCGCCTGCTAGCCGAAAGATATATTCGCCAGGGGATGACCGAGGAAGAGGCGGCGTGGGCCGCGCGCCGCCAGTTCGGGAACGTAACATTGCTGAAGGAGGTCAGTCGCGAGATGCATGGAATCAGGCTTATCGAGACATTTATTCAAGACTTGCGTTATGGCGCGCGAACGCTGATGAAAACACCTGGCTTTACGCTGATTATCGTCATTACCCTGGCGCTCGGTATTGGCGTGAACACGGTGATTTTAAGTACGGTGAATGGTTTCCTGTTGCGCGGGCTGGCCGTTGAAAAGCCCGCGGAACTCATCTCGACGTTCTGGGGCAAAAAGTCCGACCCGCAGGTGTGGGACGATTTTTCCTACCCAAATTACATTGACGTGCGCAATCGCGCCCAAAGCTTTTCCGGCCTGGCTGCGTGGAACAATATGTATTCGGCGAGCCTGAGTACGACGGGCAGCAGCAACGCCGGCGGCCAGGAACGCGCGGAGCTGATCTGGGGCGAACGCGTCAGCGGAAATTATTTCGAGGTGATGGGCGTCAAGCCGATTTTAGGGCGTGGCTTTCTGCCGGAAGAGGATCAAACGCAAAATACCCATCCTGTGGTAGTGATCAGTCATGCATTATGGCAAAGCCGCTTCAATGCAGCCCCCGCGATTATAGGCAAGACGATCTACTTGAATGGCGTCGCGTTCACTGTCATCGGCGTTGCGCCGGAAACTTTTTACGGTTCGCAATTCACGGTGCGGCAGGCGTTTTGGACTCCTTTGATGATGAGCTCAAAATTCGGCCTGGGAGCGGAGTGGGAGACCAACCGCGATTGGAAGAATATATTTGTGTACGGACGCCTCAAACCAGGCGTCACGATGGCGCAGGCCGAAGCGGAGTTGAACTTGATCGCGGACGGATTGGCGAAACAGTACCCCAACAACGCCGATACGAAAATCCAGGTGAAGGCCGAAACAGATGGGCGTTATCAGTCTGTCACGAAAACTTTCAAGCTCGGCGGTTGGCTGGCAATGTGTGTGGCGGGACTGGTGTTGCTGGTGGCATGCGCCAACGTAGCGAATCTTATGCTGGCGCGAGCCGCTGCGCGAGCCAAAGAGATTGGCATCCGTTTGGCGATAGGCGCAGGCCGCCGACGCATCGTGCGGCAATTGTTGACCGAGAGCTTGCTGCTGTCTCTGCTTGGCGGCGCGCTGGGCTGGCTGGTGGCGTATTGGGGAACCTGGCTGGTGGCGGCTTCTGTTCCACCGCTTCCGTGGCCGATTAACTTGCAGGTCGCGCCGGATGGATACGTGTTGAAATGGATGCTGGGTTTGTCGCTGTTGACGGGCGTGATCTTCGGCCTGGCGCCGGCGTTGCTTGCTTCGCGGCCTAATCTGGTCGCTGTCATCAAGGGCGATGCGACTGGGCAAAGCAGCTGGCGCCGGCGTTGGAACATGCGAGGCGCGCTGGTCGTCGCGCAGGTTGCGATTTCAATCATCGTATTGATTTGCGCCGGGTTGTTTCTGCGCAGCCTGAATAAAGCGCTCAAGGTTGATCCTGGATTTAGCGCCGAGAATTTGGTGACGATGTTTCTCGACCCAAGCCTGCTGGGGTATGACAAAGCGGCGGGCTTGCGGTTTCACCAGGAACTCAGGCGCCGCATCGAAGCGCAGCCAGGCGTGCGCGAGGCGTCGTTTGCGACGTTTTTGCCGCTCGGCGGCAGCGGCGACGGTCGCGGTCCCATCGTCAAAGAAGGCGAGGCCGATCCGCCGCCGAACCAGGGCATTGGTTCCAATTGCAGCATTGTAGGGCCGAAGTATTTTGCCACGATGCGCACGCCGTTGGTGATGGGGCGCGAATTCACTGAGCATGACACCGCCGATGCTCCTCCCGTCGTCATCGTCAATCAGGAATTCGCGCGCAAGTTTTATGGCAGTGAACAAAACGCGCTGGGTAAACGATTTCGCTTCTGGCAAGGCGCGCCTTTGATGGAAATCGTCGGCATTGCCAAAGACGGGTACTATGGCTCCTTGTACGAAGATCGGCAGACTTACATGTTCCTGCCCGAATACCAGAACTATCAGTCACAGATGATGCTGCTGATCAGCGCAAATTCCGCGGACGATCTGAAGGCCGTCGTCGAACACGCGCGCCGCGAAATCGGGCAGATGGACGCGCGCATTCCAGTTTTTGGCGTGACGATGGCGGAAGCCAATCTGTCTTACGCTTATTGGGGGCCGCGCCTGGCAGCCGGGATGGCGGCGGCGTTCGGCCTGTTAGCGTTGCTGCTAGCCACGATGGGATTGTACAGCGTGATGACGTATGCCGTAAGCCAGCGTACGCGCGAGATCGGCATTCGGATGGCGCTTGGCGCGCAAGCGGGCGCCGTGTTGCGGATGGTGGTCTGGCGGGGATTGCAACTGGCGCTCGTCGGCGCGACGCTGGGGCTGGCGGCGGGGTTCGTCATGACGCGCGTCATGAAGAATCTGCTCTTCGACGTGAGCCCGACAGATCCGGCGACCTTCGCGCTAATTGTGTTGTTGTTGGTCGCCGTCGCCCTCATTGCAAGCTACATTCCAGCGCGGCGCGCGGCGAAGGTTGACCCTTTACTGGCTATTCGCAACGAATGATGTGGCGCGGAGAGGGGCTATGCAATCTTGGCGGACATTGCCCACGGTCAGAAAAGCGCAAAGAAGGTTTAGGTGGGGAGCGTCAATTTCGCTGATTACTATCTAGGGCTGGAAATTGCGCTTGCGCCTCGCGCAGGGCTTTTACTATAGCGTCACGATTTTTCTCTTGAGCCACACTAAAGAACCGATTGAGCCAGGAGCGATATGCGACAAATTCCTCCCGCTGATTGATAATCGGAAAAGTATTTCATGGAAATCTGAGATATAGAGCTCATAAAGCCATTCGTTCAAGTGGAAAACGCTGTAAAGCGGAAAAGTTAATAACAGCCTCTAGCGGGGCTGCATTTTCCGGCTTTCGCCAACCTGGACGAGCCAGAACCAAAGAGGGCTCTGCATGTAATAGGGTTATCGTGAAAAACTCGGCGAGGCATTACTCACTCGCAGTCACTCACACCGCAAAGCCACCATCGGATCGACCTTCGTTGCGCGCCGCGCCGGAATCCAGCAGGCCAGTAAGGCAACCCCTACCAACAGCATCGCGACGCTAATGAATGTCGGCATGTCTGTCGCGCTTACGCCGAAGAGCAAACGTTCAAGGAGGCGCATCAGTCCATAAGCGCCGGCCAGCCCAATCGCCATACCCAAAAGCGTCAGTCGCAAACCTTGCTTCAGAAACAGGAGGACGACGCTGCGCGATTGGGCGCCAAGCGCCAGGCGCACGCCGATTTCATGCCTTCGCTGCACGATCATGTAGGACAGGACGCCGTAGAGTCCAACGACGGCCAACAGCAGGGCAAGCGCCGCAAACAATCCCATTAAAAAGGCGTTGAATCGTTGAGGCTTGAACGAATCATCAATGAGATCTTCCATTGTGGAGACGTTTGCGAGCGGCAGATCGGGATCTACGGAATGAATCTGGCGCCGAATTGTATTGACGAGCGAGAGCGGATCTTTTGGGGATCTCACCAGTAAGGTCGCGATATTGAAGATAACGGGAATAGGCGGCGCCTGCGCCAGAGGCGTATATCCGGCGGCCTGGAATTCCTGCAACCAACTGGAACCGGATTCGCGGAGGTTTTTAACCACGCCCACCACCGTCAGCCATCGAAGCTTCTTCAAGGCTTCCGGCATGCCTGGCTGAACCAGATTCTCCGGCACGCCCAGCATGATGCGTTTGCCCAGCGGATTCTCGCCGGGAAAATACTTTTCCGCCGCCGCCTGATTGATGATCGCGACCGGCTCGGAAGTTGATGTATCTTGCGGCGTAAAACCACGCCCGGCGATAGGCGGCGAACCGAGCGCGTTCACAAGATCTCCGTAAACAACGTAATAACGGATGTGCCTGTTGGAAATCTCTTGAAGATGGGAAAAGGATTGGCCTTCGCGGACAAGCGGTATGACGACTCCGGAACCGGTGAACGGCGCTCCATTCATAAACGCTGCGGATTCGACGCCGGGCGTAGCGGTCACGCCTTCCAGGACTTCGCGAAAGAAGTTCTCGAGCATCTGCGGCTGGTCGTATTTGCCTGGCGAGAACTTTAGATTGATCGCCAGCAGGGATTCCTTTTTGAAGCCGAACTCGACTTGCTGCAAACGAGCGAAACTTTTGATCAACAGCCCGGCGCCGATCAGCAGGATGACGGATAAGGCGACTTCGAGAGTAACCAGCGCGCCGCGCATCCTTTGATTGCCGGACGCGTTTGTGGAAAGGCGCGCGCCCTCTTTCAATCCGTCAAGAACAGCGCCCTTCGAAAATCGCAACGCGGGGAGCAGGCTGCAAATCAAGGTCGTCAGCAAAGTGAGGAGCAATGTAAAGCCCAGCGTCTGCAAATCGACGCCGATGACGGCTTCGCCGGGAATGAGGTTGTTCGGCGCCAGCTTCAAAAGCAATTCCACTCCCCATCGCGCCAGCAGGAAACCGACGAGACCGCCGAGCGTCGTCAGGGACAGGCTTTCCAGCAACAATTGGCGAACCAGACGCCAGCGCCCCGCTCCCAGCGCCGCTCGGATCGCCAGTTCCTTCTCGCGCGCTGCGGCGCGCGCAATCAGCAGATTGGCGACGTTGGCGCAGGCAATCAGCAGCACAAACGCGACCGCGCCCATCAACGCCTGCAGCGACGGGCGAATTTCACGTGTGGCTTTTTCGCTCAGCGGCGCGATCCTCACGCCGACGTCTATGCTCGATTCGGGATACTGCTTGGCCAGACGCGCGGAAATCGCGCTCATTTCGGCGCGCGCCTGCTCAATTCCTACGCCCGGTTTCAGACGACCCACGACCCAATTATAACTGGCCGTGCGGGAGGAGTTCCCAAACTCGTTGGCAAATAGACCGATCGGAACCCACACATCGGCCCACCCGAATTTGAAACGAGGCGGCATGACGCCGATGATCGTATACACCTGATTGTCGAGCCGAAGCGTGCGGCCAATGACGCTGCTCTCGCCGCCAAAACGCCTTTGCCAGAGCGCATAACTCAGCGTCGCCGTCCGGGCTGAATCGAGCCGGTTGTCCTCGGCCGTGAAAACACGACCGAGGTAGGGCTGGACTTCCAACAACGAGAAGGCTTCGGGAGAAATGGGGGC
>DATEMG010000160.1:0-3426 GCA_035275805.1 Blastocatellia bacterium | reverse complement strand
CCCCGGCGCCGTCGTTACGCTGACCAACACAGCGACCAATCTTCAAAAGACTTTCACGACAGACGAAGGCGGCCATTTCACCTTTACCTTCGTCGAGCCTGGATTCTACGGGCTGGAAGCGCAGGCCGGCGGGTTCAAAATCCATCGCCAGCCGCGCCTGCAGATCGAAGTCGGGCAGGCGCTCGATCTGGACATCAGGCTCGCGCCGGGCGACGTGAAAGAGACGGTCAACATTGTGGCCGCGGAGCCGGCTGGTCTCGACGCAAGCGCCGGCTCGCTCGGAGGCCTTGTTGGACGCCAGCGCGTGGACGCGCTTCCACTCAACGGTCGCAACGTCTTCCAACTCGCTCAACTCGAAATCGGAGTCGCCACGGCGCCCGGCTCGCGCGGCGCTAATCCGGACCTGACCGCTTCGGGCGAGATTTCAATCAACGGCGGGCGCACGCTCAATACCGAAGCTTTCGTGGACGGAATACCTCTGGCAAACAAGGGCGACAACCGCATCTCGTTGCGGCCTTCGCCCGACGCAGTGCAGGAGTTCCAGATAGTGACCAATTCGTTTCCGGCGGAGTACGGACGAACGGGCGGAGGCGCGCTCAACTTTTCGACCCGCTCCGGCGGGGCCGAACTGCGCGGGACGCTCTTCGAATACTTGCGCAACGACGCGCTCGACGCGCGCAGCTTCTTCGTCAACGCCAACCCGAACGGGGTGAAAGAGAGGCTGCGGTTCAATCAATTCGGCGGCAATCTGGGCGGTCCCGTCTACCTGCCGAGCTTCGGCGAAGGCGGCAAGGCTTTCAGCAAGAGGGGTAATCTCTTCTTTTTTTTCAACTACGAGGCGCTGCGCATCTCGCAGTCGCGGCAACAACCGTCAACCGCGCCGACAGTAAAGATGCGCGACGGCGATTTTTCGGAATTGCTGGGCGAAATGATTCCGGGCGTGACTGTCGTTGATACGAACGGCGATTTGATTCCGGCGCGCATCGGGCAGATTTATGTCCCCGGATCGGTCGTCCCGGCGGGTCAGCCCGGCGCAGGCTCGCGTGTGGCCTTCGCCAACAACGTCATTCCGGAATCGTTGATCAATCCCGTGGGTCGCGCCGCGCTGGCCTTCTACCCGCTGCCGAACGCGGCCGGGGTGAAGAACACCAACGGGCTTGGCTTCAGCAATAACTACGTGGCGAACACGCTGGCGACTACCGATAACTATCAGATCACGGCGCGGATCGATTACAACCTTTCCGCGACGCAGCAAATCTTCTGGCGCGTCATCAAGGACCATAACCTCCTGGAGAATTCCGGTCCATTCCCGACCAGCGTCGCTTCGCCGATACAGAACCCGAAGCAGTCGTCCGCGCCGGGCACGTGGGCGGTCAATTACGTCAACACACTGACGCCGAAAATCGTATTGCATCTCAACGCCGGATTCACGCGCTTCAACAACGACGCGACCCATTTCTCGCGCGGCTTCGACGCGACTTCGCTTGGCCTGCCGTCTTATATCGCCGGCGCGTCGGACGACACGGGAATCTTTCCGACATTCAACCCGAACGGTTACGCTTCGCTCGGCCCGCCGCGCAATTTCGGCTTCTATCGCAACAATCAGGACGTCGCGAGTCTTAACCAGGACCTGAGCCTGTTGCGCGGCGCGCATTCGATTAAGTTGGGCGCGAATGAGCGAGTCTATCGGATGTACAACTACCGCCCCGACGACCCGGCGGGCAATTTCACCTTCTCGCGCGGTTTCACGCAGCGCGTTCCGGCGGAGGCGACGCCGCAGACGGGCGACGCCGTCGCAGCGATGCTGTTGGGTAATCCGGCTTCGGGGCGTTTGGGCGCCGCGCCGCAGCCAGCGATTCAAAGCAAATACTACGCGGTCTTCGCGCAGGACGACTGGAAGTTCAACGGCCGTTTGACGCTCAACCTCGGTCTGCGCTGGGAATTCGAAACGCCGAACACGGAGCGATTCAATCGCCTGTCGAACTTCGATCCGCAAGCGCAGTTTCCGGCGTCTCAAATCACCGTCACGTTCCCGGCGGCGACGGGGCTGGGGACGCGAACGATCCCGCTGCAAGGCGTGGTGACGCCGGTGGGACGCGGCGGCGTGAAGAACCGCGAAAATTATGACCGCGACTATAACAATGTCGGGCCTCGTGTGGGGCTGGCCTTCATGCTGAACAAGAAAACGGTGATTCGCGCGGGCGGCGCGATCTTTTACGCGCCGTTGGGTGGCGGAGGGTTTAACAACGTGACCGCCGCGATGGCCGATCTGGCCGAGACTGGATTCATCGCGTCGCTCAATAACGGCGTCAGCCCGACGCCCGGAACGAACCTGAGCAATCCTTTCCCGTCCGGGATCGCGCAACCAGCCAACGCTTACCTGGGACCGCTGACCGGCTTCGGTCAACAGTCCATTCCGGCGCGGCTGCGCGACATCAGACAGCCTTACATCTGCCAGTGGAATTTAAACGTCCAGCGCGAATTGCCGGGCGCGATCATAATCGAGGCGGCTTATGCCGGAAGCGCCGGCGTAGGATTGTTGAGTGGCGCGACGGACATCAATCAACTTTCGCCCGAAGCGCTGGCCGTCGCGAGCAAAATCGTGAACGGCGCGCCGCTTGGCAATCTGACCGCGCCGAATCCGTTCCTGACGCTGCCGGTTGATCAGCGCCCGCCGGCGACTTCAATTCTCGGTCGTTCGACGGTCACTGTAGCGCAGTTGCTGCGCCCCTTTCCGCAGTTCGGCGCCGTTGTTTCCTACAGCCAGAACGAGTCGCATTCGAGCTATCACTCATTTCAGTTGACGGCTTGGCGGCGGTTCGGCGAAGGGCTGACTTTCAGCGCGGCGTACTCGTTCTCGAAATCGATCGACGACCTCAGCTCGATGTCGCTCAACAACCAGACAATCCAGATTCAATATTATCAGGATTATCACAACCGCCGCGCCGACAAATCTCTCTCAAACTTCGACGTCACGCATCGCTTTATCGGCGACGTGACGTGGCGATTGCCTTTCGGCCACGACCGCCGCTTCGTCCGCGAAGGCGCGCTGGCCAGGCTCATCGGCGGATTTTCAGTCAACGTCATCGCCCAGGCGCAGAGCGGGTTTCCGATTTCGATCAGCGCGACAAACGCATCGCTGCAGGGGCTGGCGTTCAACAGCCTGCGCCCGAACGTCGTGGGCGACGTAATTACTTCGGCCGACTCGAAGGCGGATCGCATCCGTCGATATTTCAACCCGCTTGCCTTCGCGCAACCCGCGCCTTACGCCTTCGGCGATGCGCCGCGCACGCTGCCGAACCTGCGTGGCCCGGGCTATTTCACGACCAACCTGTCGCTGCAGCGCGACTTCCATTTCACCGAGAACGCCAGGCTCCAGATTCGGGCCGAGGCGTTCAACGTTTTCAACCGGGCGAATTTCCAAAC